>JANOMD010000131.1:0-10794 GCA_031420135.1 Rhodoferax sp.
GAGAGCACCTGGTTCATGCGGCTCACATCAATGCTGATGCCGCCTTGCACCGCCAGCAAATGCCCCTCCAGCGAGGAGCCCACGCCAAACGCTATCACCGGCACGCTGTGTTGGGCCGCCATCGCCACCGCCGCGGCGACATCGGCCGTGCTTTCGGCAAACACCACGGCGGATGGCGGCGGCGCGACAAACGAAGATTCATCTCGCCCATGCTGCTCACGCACCGCCAGCGCGGTGGAGCAGTTGGTGCCAAAGCGGGCCTTGAGCGCATCAATCAGCGCCGCAGGCACGGCGCGCTGGTTGATCTCGGGCAAAAGGTGGGTGGCGTGTGTGGGTGCGTTCATGGTCAATCCTCGGGCAGTACAAGTCAGATAATACTAGGGCGCGCCATTTTTTACCAATTTGAGGGATCAACCCATGGGACAACGACTCACCCAAATCGCCACCCGCACCGGTGACAACGGCACCACCGGGCTGGGCGACAACACCCGCGTCAGCAAAAACGCGCTGCGGGTACACGCCATGGGCGATGTCGACGAGCTGAACTCGCACATCGGTCTGCTGCTGTGTGAAGCCATGCCCGAAGGCGTGCGCACGCTGCTGGTGGAGATTCAACACCAGTTGTTCAACCTGGGCGGCGAGCTGTCCATCCCCGGTTTTGAGCTGCTCAAACCCGAGGCGGTTTTGGCGTTGGATGAAGCGCTGGCCGAACACAACGAGGCGCTGCCGCGCTTGCAGGAGTTCATCTTGCCTGCTGGCACCCGCGCGGCGGCGCAGGCGCACATATGCCGCACCGTGGCACGTCGCGCCGAGCGCGCGGTGGTGGCGCTGGAAGCGCATGAGACGCTCAAAGACACGCCGCGCCATTACCTCAATCGTCTGTCAGACTTGATGTTTGTAATGGCCCGTGTGTTGAATCGCTACCGCCCTGATGGCTCAGTGGGGGATGATGTGTATTGGAAAAGTGCGCGGCTGGCGCGGGCTGAGGCCGATTGAACCTGCCAGACAATGCAGTGCGGCGAGGCTGGCTCCGAGGGTTGGGGGAGACATTAAGAGCGCAGCGAAGTCGCCCCCAGCCCTTGGGGTCAGCCTCGCCGCACGGATTACACAACGAGCACCGATCAAGGCACCCCATCCCCCAGCGCAATCCCCTCTCGCCGTGGGTCGGCACCGCCCACAAGCTGCGCTGCACCACTGGCCGTTTTGCCTTTGATGATGGTTGACACACCGCTGGACTGCGCAGAGAACGACACCGTGTGCCCAAGCGCGCGAAGGCCATTGAGCAGCGGGTCGTTCAAGCCGCTGTTGCTGATGTCGATGGACGGGTGTTCGCCACCGACGCCGGTGGTCGCGCTGTTGGCCGCGCCAAAGTTGACCATTGACGTGGCCTGCTGGGCATCGAGCTTCCAGTCCACGGCGCTGACGACGGTTTTCACCACGAACTGAATGATGGCCGCGCCGCCGGGGGAGCCGGTAGCCATCAGGAAATCGCCGCGTGAGCCGTCTGCCGCTTTGTTGAAGACGAGGGTTGGCGACATGGAGCTGCGCGGACGTTTGAGTGGAGCCACCCGATTCGCGATGGGGCCGCTGGCGTCGCTGGGGTCGAAAGAGAAATCGGTGAGCTGGTTGTTCAGCAAAAAACCGCGCGTGAAGTGGAATGAGCCCATGCCCGACTCGATCGTCGTCGTCATCACCACCACATTGCCGAAAATGTCAACAATGCTGATGTGTGTGGTGCCCTTGCCTTCGGCCGCGCTGCTGCCTTGCGGCAGCGCCGCGGGGAACAGGCCCGGCAGTGCAGTGCCCATGCTCCTGGTGGTGGAAATGAGGGTGGCGCGTGCCTTCAGGTAGTCCCGGTTCAGCATGGCGTCCACACCGGTGCCAGGCAGCGGCACGAAGTCGGTGTCGGCCACGTACTTGTTGCGGTCGGCATAGGCCAGGCGCTGTGCCTCGCTGACCAGATGCACACCCAGCAATGAGGGTTTGCCGCCTTCGGCGTTGATGACCGTAGGTGGGTTGGCGGCCAGGTCAAAGTTTTCCAGAATGCCCAGCGTTTGCGCCACCGCAATGCCGCCCGAGGATGGCGGACCCATGCCGCAGACGACCGTGGTGCGGTAGTTGCCACACACTGGTGTGCGCCGAACCGCCTTGTAGTTGGACAGATCGCTCATTTCGGTCAGACCGGGCGTGATCGCTACGGTGGTGGTCACGCCGCCGGTGCTGACCTTGATTTTGTCCACAATGCTCTGGGCGATGGGTCCGGTGTAAAACGCATTGGCACCGCCCTGCGCCAGGGTATTGAGCGTGGCGGCGTAATCCGGATTCCTGATCGTGGAGCCAAGCGCCCTGGCGCTGAAGTCGGGGTTCAGAAAATAGGCTGCTGCTTGCGGGTCGCGCAACAGGTCATTGCGGGCGCCGCTGATGGCCGAGGCCATGCGGCCACTGATGGCAAAGCCGTTGGTGGCCAGTGTTACCGCCGGCTGGAACAGGTTGGCCCAAGGCTGGTTGCCATGGTCCTGATGAGCCAGTTCCAGCATTCGCACCGCGCCGGGCGTGCCAATCGAGCGACCGCTGGCCTTGGTGCTCAAAAACGCACTGCCCAGGTTCGGCAAGGGGCTGGTTTTGTCCGTGGCACTGATGTAGCGCAAGTAGTCTTCGGTGGCTGCTGCGGGTGCGGTTTCGCGCCCGTCATAGCTCTGCACCTGGTTGGTCGCGGCTTTGTAGTGCAGCATGAACGCGCCACCGCCCAGGCCAGACGACTGCGGCTCCACCAGCCCCAGCACGGCCTGCACCGCCACGGCGGCATCGACCGCCGTGCCGCCCGCAGCCAGAATGTGGCAGCCCGCCTGCGACGCCAGCGGGTTGGCCGTGACCACCATAAAGGCGCTGGACTTGACCGCCGTCTTGCCGGTCTTGTAGCCAGAATGAGGCTCCGGAATGGCCGGGTCGCCAGGCAGGCCAGAGCCCACCACCACGCCGCCGCTGGAGGTTGACTGCTGGCAGGGCGCCGTTGCCACCAGCGCCTGCCCGAACATGCCGCCACACCCCCACAGGCCCAACCCGGCCAGAGCCAGCGGGGCCAGCCACAGTGCGCGCTTTTTGCGGAAGCTTTGGCGATCGCTGATGCTTGCTCCCAAGTTTTGTTGTGAACCCCAAACCGCCATTGCAGCCAATCAGAATGCTGCCGTTCTGCGTCTCAACCGCAGAAGTCTCAAGCCTGCCGAGGTGCCAACACCGCCATGGTGATGCGCGACACGCAAGTCATGTCACCGGCGTCGTTGGTCATGTCGATCTGCCACACCTGCGTGGTGCGCCCGATGTGCACCGGACGTGTGATGCCCGTGACCCAGCCGCTGGTGGTGGCTTTCAAGTGGTTGGCGTTGATGTCCAGCCCAACGGCGCGGTAGCCCTCCGGTACGCAGGACGCGGCGCCGCAGGAGCCCAGCGTCTCAGCCAGCACCACACTGACGCCACCGTGCAAAATGCCATAGGGTTGGCGCGTGCGTGTATCAACCGGCACGCGGGCCTTGATGAAGTCGTCGCCCACTTCGAGAAACTCCAGGCCAATCAGCGCGACGACGGTGTCAATGTGAATGCTGGTGAGGTGGGCAATCGAGATCGGTCTTGTCCAGATGCGCATGGTGGCTCCGTTGGATGAAATCAATGAGGGGAAGGTGCGGATTCGAATTTCTAAATCGATCCCGAAACGACGATAAATGGTAACCCGTTGGCGAATAACCCGTCACCGGGCTGCCAACGCAAGCGGTGCTCGTCCCTATCGTCCCTCGTTATTTGGGAAGTCGGGCGTAAGGCGGCCGGATCCTCGTCTTCTTGACCACACCGGATGGCGCAAACAGAACCACCAATTCGGCGGGTGTGGTTGCCGCGTCAAGCGACTTGTCGCGGTAAACCCAGATTTCATAACCGCTGTCGAACGTGACCACGGTCGCCGGGCCAAGCGCCGCCAACAGGTCGGCCCGGTTTGATGTGCCGATGGCGATTGCGGCGCTGGCCGCCTGAATCGACATGCCCGGGTCGCGAAACATGGGCGCACTATTGTCCAGGTTGGACACCGCTGACGGGCTGGCACATCCTGCCAGGCTCAGGCAGACCAGACCGACTGAAAGCGCAGTGGCGCACTGGCTTGGAGAGGCTGGCAATTGCGCCATCAATCGCTGTCCATGAATTCAAACTCGACCAACGTGTCGTCGGGCCAGCTCAAATCGCCCAGCGGCAAAAAGTAGGTTCGGTCAACCAGCACTTCGCAATCGCACTGGGGCAGGTCGTTCTTCAGCCCGGGGTCGTCGCTGGCGGCAGCATAGAGCTGGTCGATGGCCAGGATCTCCCTGCGTGTGGCGGCCACCAGCGTCACGCTGAACAGCGGCCGGTCTGCAAAGAACAGGTACAACGGCACTTTTCGGTCGCAGTAAGCGGGTGTGTTGAACACCGCCCCCGCGATCCGGCTGATCAAGGAGTTGCTGGTGGACACCAGGCCCGCCTCCATCCCCACCCGGCACTCCAGCCGCAAGTCCCCGAGGCGCCGCGTATTGGGCGGCAGGCCAGGCGTGCGGATCTCGGTGCGCCAGGTCATGGTCTGCTTTTTGCGGTTTGGGATCACCTGCGCGTCTTCGTCAAATGCCTGCGTGTTGCGCGGCAGCGCAAAGGTGTGATCGGGCGCCACCGGCACCGCAAAGTCCACCGTGGAACCGATCACGTCAATCCGCACGGTGTTCATGTCGGACTCGCGCCGACGCGCCAGCAGCTTGAAACGCAAGCTTGCATTGGGCGACAGGGCGTGCTCCTTTTCAAACAGATCCATGCCCTGTATCATTTTTCGGTATGACTTTACGACCGGGTCGCGGTTCGCTTTGGCCGAGATCGTGACCGGTGGGAGCTCGGACGCGATGGGTTTGGGTTGCTGCTGCGCGGCCACGCTAATGGTCAGAAAAGCCAGCGCAAAAAGGCCGGTGAATTGCGCTTGCGCCCTCACCATCAACACCGCGTGGTTTTGCATGGAACCTCCTGCCTGCCTGCGGTGATGTTAAGGCGTGCAAGCAAGCCAATCTGTAGGACAACAGCGGATTTTGTCCTGAATGATCCCGGCCTGTTTCAGCGTCGCACTCCGGCCCGCATCCAGCCCCAACTCTGTCAGCACTTCATGGGTGTGTTCACCCAGCGTCGGCGGCGCACGGCGCAGCACGGGCGGCGTGTCCATCAGGCGCTGCAGGCCCGGCATTCGGCGATACAGCCAAAGTTTGATCGGCCCATACGGCGTGTCCTTGCGCGGCAGCACCCATGCGGGCGTGCGCTGGAACACCGTCAGAGATTCACATGCCTTGCACGTCAATTTGCCAACGTGCCAGCTCTGGACTCCACCGCATTTGACCGACTTCGGTGTTAAAGCGGATCACATTGCGCAGCCGATACTTTTCGACGACTCGCAAAATGTAGGCTTGAATTTCTGCGCGCTGCGGATAGGGCCGCGTCCACTCGGTATTGGGCTCAAACGACAGCGAATACAGGTGGGATGGGACATCGCACGCACAGCCGGGATAGACGTTGTCGCGCCACGTGCCGCCCACTTCCGCTGCGCTCCAGCACCGTGATCGACGTGATGCCCTGCTGCTGCAAGCGTATGGCAGCACACAGGCCACCCAAGCCCGCGCCAATGATGGCAAATTCTATTTTGTCCGTCTTGTCCGTCACGGGGCTATTTCCAGTTTTGCTCTTACGCTTTTTTTGCCATCCTTAGCCTGATCGTAACCGCTGGGGTTGCTGAGGTTCATTCCAAAAATGAGATCAGACCAAAAGTGCGGTTGCCTGCCCGAATGCGATGGGCCGCGAGGGCCACTGATCTGCCCGCGTCACCTCGCGCACGCCTTGCGATAAAAGGATCGCTGAGCGAATCACCCCCGCGTGCGTAATCCACACGGCATCCTCACCCGCCGCACAAGTCTCGTCCCAAAGGTGGCCCACGCGCGCCGTCAGGTCCTGCACGCTTTCTGCCCCGCCACACCGCCAATGGCCAAAGTTGACTGTCCACTGATCTAGCTCGTGCAGGGCAATGTCATCCCAGCGCTGACCTTCCCAGCAGCCAAAGTCCATCTCTTTGAGTCGTACGTCCGCTCTGCAAGCCAAATCAGGCCGTAGATCCCGTAAAGTTTGCACAAGCTGCTCACATCGTTGTAGCGGCGATGAGATGACACGAATACCTGGCGCCAAGGCCAGCGCCAGTGCTTGCGCGGCTTGCTGTGTGGCTGTGGCATCTGCCGGTACATCGGTGGCGCCGTAGCAAATGCCGGGCGCGATGAGGGGTTGCGCGTGGCGCACCAGCCAGAGCTTCATAAAGTCAGCGCCAGCCCGAGATAAAACGCCAGCTCGCACACCTGTTGCGTGGCCCCCAAGCAGTCGCCGGTAAAGCCCTGCAAACGCCGCCAAAAAAGTCGCCACATCCACAGTAGCGCCAACACGGCGGCCAGAAAAGGCGCTATTAAATTAATATCATTGTGTGCATAATATACGAGGGCTAGAGCCCCAATAGACCACAAAAATGCAATTGCCAAGCTGCCCCTGCTGATCTGGTCAGCCAACGGCTTTGATTTGCTGGTTGCCGTATCCCCCACGTGCGGCATCGCGCGAATCAGCACCAGCGGCAGCGTGCGCGACACCACGTGCGCCGCAAACAAGCCCAGGCACATCGCAAGCGCACTCACCGAGCCAATCAGCGCCAACAACGATACTTTGGCCAGCAGCATCAGTACCACGGCCAGTACGCCGAATGCGCCCACGCGCGAGTCCTTCATGATGAGCAGGGCACGTTCGCGCTCTGGCGAGCCACCCAGCCCGTCGGCCACATCGGCCAGGCCGTCTTCGTGGAAAGCCCCTGTCAGCCACACACCTGCGGCGGTGCCCAGCACAGCAACTACCAAGGGCCCATAAACGCTAGTCGGCAAAACCATCAGCAACAGTGCAGAAAACCCCGCGATCAGTGCCCCTACCAGCCAACCCACCCCCGGAAAGTGCGCCGCACTGGCACGCAGCATGGCCGGGCTGTACCCCACCCACAGGGCCAGCCGCCCGGTGACGGGAATGCGGGTGAAGAACTGAAGGGCCAGCAGGTAGTGGCGCAGGAAGTCCATGTGGCGTTGATCGACTGCTTACTGAATTGTTTATCCAACTATTTGGGTAGACACCCCAGCCTGCGCAAAGCTGGCCATCTCGCGCAGCACGGCGCAGGCCGATTGAAGCAGAGGCCAAGCCAGTGCCGCACCAGAACCCTCGCCCAGACGCAAGCCCAAGTCGAGCAGCGGCTGTGCGTTCAGGTGCGCCAGCATCAGCGCATGGCCGCGCTCGCCAGAGCGGTGCGCAAACACGCAGCGCTGCATCACCAGCGGTTGCACGGCGTGCGCCACGAGCACCACCGCGCTGGCGATGAAACCATCCACCATCACCACGCGGCGTTCGTGTGCCGCCTGCACCACCGCACCCAGCATGGTGGCCATCTCGAACCCGCCAAAGGCCGCCAGCGCATCCAGCGGCGTGATGGCGGCTGCGTGGCGTTGCAGCACCTCACGCAGCACGCCGATTTTGCGCAGCACGGCAGCATCATCCAGCCCGGTACCGGCACCGGTGCACACAGCGATGTCCTGCCCGGTCAACCGAGCCAGTAGTAGCGAGGCGGCGGAGGTGTTGCCAATGCCCATTTCGCCCAGCAGCAGCGCGTTGCCGGGCAACTGCTGCACGACGGCTTGCCCGTTAGCGATGGCTGCGTGGCATTGGTTCTGGGTCATGGCTGGCTGGTTGAGTGCATCCGCCGTGCCACCCTCGCCTAACGCGAGCTTACGCACAAGCAATCCGGGGCGTGTCGCGCCAGGTGGCAGGTTTCGCAGAAAGTCATGCTTTACGCCGCAATCCACCACGGTGAGCTGGATGCCATGCTGGCGTGCCAGCACACTCACGGCTGCGCCACCGGACAGAAAGTTTTCGACCATCTGCCAGGTCACATCACTGGGATAGGCCGACACGCCATGCGCGGCCAAACCATGGTCGCCCGCAAACACCACCAGTTGGGGTTGCTCCAGCGTGGGCGATTCGGTGCCCAGAATCTGTCCCAGCTTTAGACCTAAGGCTTCAAGCTGGCCCAGCGAACCCAGTGGTTTGGTTTTTTGGTCGAGCTTGCGTTGCAGAGCCTGGGTCAGGTCGGGGTCGGTGATGCCGGCCAACGTGGGTAGGGAGATATTCATTTTTTTGGAGTGATCAGGGCTTGCAAAACGCCAGGCTCGAAATGCTGTTCGATGTAGTCGGCCAGCCCATCAAACACCGAGTCCAGCGTGGGGGCGGTTGCACCAAACAGGGCATGCAACACGCTGGCATTCTCAAACAGGCCATGTAGATACACGCCCAGCACGTTGCCACGGGTGTTTTGCCATGCCAGGCCGTCTGCCATCACGGCGCGCGCCACATCGCCGCTCTGTGCCATCGCGGGGTGTTGCGCTGTTTGGCCATGGTGAATTTCGTAGCCTTGCGCTTGGATACTTGCGAGCTTTGCCCAAGGTGACGTGTCGCTCATCTGATCATTAAAGCAAGCACACGTTTGCTTTACTGTTTTATCTGCTGCAAACACCGTGACCAAAGGCAGCAACCCGAGCCCTGGCGCGTTGCCATCAATCCCGTGGGGGTCAATCAGTGCCTCGCCCAGCATCTGCAAGCCGCCGCAGATGCCCAGTACCGCTCCGCCCTGCGCTGCGTGGCGTGCGACCGCCGCGTCCAGCCCCTGCGAGCGCAGCCACACCAAATCGCCAGAGGTGTGCTTGGACCCAGGTAGGATGATCCAGTCCGCCGCCGCATTCAGGTCTGCCAGTTCAGTCGGACTTCGCACCCATTGCAGGCGTACACCCGGCACGTTTTTAAGCGGCTGAAATTCATCCAGATTGCTGATACGCGGATAGGCGATGACGGCAATCGTTTGTTCTACAGCACCCGAGGACATTGTTCTGTCGTCAAAAATTCCATCTTCTTCGGGCAGGCCGTGTTGCCACCACATGGGCAACACCGCAACGGTCGGCACGCCAGTCAGGTCTTGCAGCATCTGCGGGGCTGGGGCCAACAGCGCTGCGTCGCCCCGAAACTTATTCAGCACGCAGCCTTTGATCAGCGCGCGCTCAGGCTCGGGCAGCAGCGCCCAGGTGCCATACAAATGGGCGAAAGCCCCGCCTCGGTCAATGTCAGTCACCAACAGGCACGCCGCGTTGCAGTGCAGCGCCACCCGCATATTGACGATATCGCTGGCGTGCAGATTGATCTCGGCAGGGGAGCCTGCGCCTTCGATCACCAACACGTCGTTTTCAGCGATCAACTCGTCGAGCGCTTTGACGATGACAGGCCACACGAAGGCACAGCGCTCGCGCCAAGGCATGTTTGACAGCGCATCATCCACCTGCCCCATCAGCACCACTTGGCTGTGGGTGTCACGTTCGGGCTTGAGCAACAGCGGGTTCATGCGCACCGCGGGCACGGCGCGCGCGGCCAGAGCTTGAAAGTACTGGGCAGACCCGATCTCGCCCTGGCCAATTTCAGAGGCAACGACTCTTGCGTTATTGCTCATATTCTGCGCTTTGAACGGTGCCACCTTGAGTCCTTGGCGCGCGTAGTGGCGGCACAGCGCGGTGGCCAGCCAGCTTTTGCCCGCGCCGCTGGTAGTGCCCAGCACCATGACGCATTGGGCGGTCAAGGCACCACCTGAGTGGGGGCGTTGGCTGGGGATTGGCGCATCCGGTCTTCCCATTGGAGCTTCAGTGCATCCTGCGAAAGGGGCGACTTTACCGCTAGCCGCACATGGCCTGGCAAACCAAAACTTGCGGCATCGCGCAGTTTGATGCCACAGCGGCGCAGGCGCTGAAGGTCTGATTCCATGTTGGCACTGACGGGCAAAGCGCAGAAGAAATTCGCCTGGCTGGGCAGACATACCCAGCCCAGGCCTTGCAGCAGGCAAATTTGGCGTGCCTTCCAGTCTTTGAGCTTGATCAGGCTGTCAGCCAGCCAAGTTTGGGTTGCCGGTTGCACCCACGCCTGCAACATCGCGACACCATGGGATCCCACAGGCCACGAAGCGCAAAGGCTCTCCAACTGGTCAACAATGCTGTCGCTGCCAACGGGCGCGATGGCGTAAGCGGCGCGCACGCCGGTCAGGCCCAGCGCTTTGTTGGGGCTCCAGAGTTGCCAGACATGCGCTAACTGAGCAGCAGCAAGGGCCGATGAGCCGCTCAGCCGCAGTGGCTCGTAAGCGCGATCAACAATCACTGCGGTTGAAGGTGTTTGGCGCGCAAGCACCTCAAGCTCGGGCGAGTGCCCCAGCGGGCTGGAAGGGTCGGCATACCAATGCAAGTCCGCCGCGCCAAAGTTAACCACGCGCAAGCCCCAAGCTCGGGCTGCGTCGCCATAGTCACCGTAGCAGTGCGTTGGCACGCGAACTGTGCGTTGACCCGCGTGCGCCAACCACGCAGTGATGCGGAAAATGAACTCACTCGCACTGCCAGCCAGTAGCACCCGCGTGGCATCCACACCATGAAATGCAGCCACTTGTTGGCGCAGCGTGGTGTAGGACGGATCGGGGTAGTGACTCGCATCGGCGCTGTGCACCGCAGCCAGCGCCCACGGGCACGGGCCACAGGCATTGCTGTTGGTCGAAAAGTCGTACAGCGGCACGCCCTGCGCGTCAGGCCCGCCGTGTGAGCGAGAGGTATTCGTCATCGCAAGCCCAAGAGTGCGGTAAAGCCCACCGCCACCAGCGCTGAC
>JANOMD010000132.1:0-2085 GCA_031420135.1 Rhodoferax sp.
GTGTCAAATCCGCTAGACGCGATCCCGCCGGGTGCCACGGTGTTGACCCGCACGCCCGACGCACCCCACTCGCAGGCAACCGACTCACTCAAGGTCAACATGCCGCCACGCGCCGCACCCGAGTGCGCAAAATCGGGCCAGCCATTCCAGATGTCGGCAATCATGTTGACGATGGCACCGCCATTGGCCTCCATCCAGCGGGTGTAGACCTCACGCATGAAGATGAAGCCACCCGTGAGGTTGCTGCGCACCACCGCCTCAAAACCTTTGGTCGAGATGGTTTTCGCCGCCGTGCGGTATTGCCCGCCTGCGTTGTTGACCAGGCCATCAATGCGGCCACGCGACTTGAGCACGGCTTCTATCGTCTCGACGACTTTGGCCTCGTCTCGAATATCGCAGGCGTAGGCGCTCGCGCTGCCGCCGTCTTGCTCGATTTCAGCCTGGACCGCCTCCAGCTTGGATGCCGTTCGCCCGACCAGCGCCACGTGGGCGCCGAGGGACGCCAGTTCATGCGCGGTGCAGCGTCCAATGCCGCTGCCGCCTCCGGTGACGATGATAGTTTGCAGGGCGAACAGGTCAGGGCGGAATACGGATTGATAGGGCATGGCGGCTCCGGTTTTAGTATTGCACTGCCGCGCGGCCAATGCGCGTGCGGGCAATCACCAGCTTCATGACGCCAGCCGTGCCGTCGCCAATTTCAAGGCCCATCACGTCGCGCATGCGCTGCTGGTGCGGCAAGTCTTTGCTCCAGCCGTAATGGCCAAAGGTCAGCAGACACTGGTGAATGACATCAAACGCGGTCTTGGGGCCCATCCACTTGACCATGGCAGCCTCTGCCGTGTGGGGCAGGCCCGCATCGCGCAGCGACAAGGCGTGATACGACAACTGGCGCACTGCGGCGATATGTGATTCGCCTTCTGCCAGCGGAAAACTCACACCCTGAAACTGGCCGATGGGTCGCCCAAACGCCTCGCGCTCTTTGGTGTAGGCCCAGGCTTCATCAAGCGAGGCTTGCGCCGCACCGCAACACTGCAAAGCAATCAGGGCACGGCTGTAGTCGAAGCCCTGCATCACTTGGGTGAAGCCCTTGCCTTCATCGCCAATCCGCAAGCTGGCCGGCACCCGCACATCGTCAAAAAAAACCGAGCCGCGGCCGATGATGGTGCTGCCCACGTCATCGAACCGGGTGCGGGAGATGCCCGGGGTGCCGTAGGGGATGAAGAAGGCGCTGACGCCCTTTGCGCCTTCGTCAGCTTTTCCAGTGCGGGCGAAGATCAAATAGGCGTCGGCGCAATCGGCAAATGTGATGGAGGTTTTTTCGCCGTTGATGATGTAATCATCGCCCTCATTGCCATGCTCCCGCCGCGCCTTGAGCTGCAAATTGCTGGCATCCGAGCCGCCGCGGGGCTCGGTCAGGCAGATCGCCACAATGGCCTTGCCAGCCGTCATGCGCGGCACCCATTCCTTGACAACCGCAGGCTGCGCATGACGCATCAAGATAGCGGCGTTGAGCGAAATGCCGACCGGCACCGCGCTGATGTTGAAGTCGCCATAGGCCAGCTCTTCGGCAATCAGGCCCGTGGTGACAGCATCCACACCCAGGCCGCCAAGATCCTCGGGCAGGTCCACGCCGAGCAGCCCCAGGCTGCCCATCTCGGCAATCAGTGCGCGGTCCATCACGCCCACTTTTTCGCGCTTCTGGTAATCGGGCAGCAGGCGTTCGCGGGCGAAGCGGCGGGCGGTTTCCTGCAGGGCTTTTTGGTCGTCAGTCAGTACCATATCAAGTGTTTTTTTGGGCGCGGCAAATGGCTGGATCGACGGCGTTGAATATTAATACACTAGTTTATCATCTGCCTCACGTACTGTCTGGATTCTTGTGGAGGTGTTTCGAGAAATTGGGGGGTGAAACATCGGTCAGGCCGTGTGGAAACTTTGCACTGGTCTACGTTTCATCGGCACCAACTCGTGTAATCTGTGTCATGGGACTTCTCCTTCGTTAAAGGTTTCAGATTGAATTCAACAACCCAATCTTGGCACTTGATGCCGTCGCCTGGAAGTGGGAAGTCCCTTCGTATTCCGTTAGGC
>JANOMD010000133.1:0-2133 GCA_031420135.1 Rhodoferax sp.
CGGCATCGCCCTGGGATCAATCAGACCCGATGCTGCGCCCGGGCGCGCAGTGACAAACAGCTCAGTTGCCGCCAATTGGTCAAACTGGCTGATGATGCGGTTGCCCGCAGTGCGCGTCAGTCCCATCGTCGCCACCAGAGCTGACATGCCGATCACCACGCCAAGCACCGTGAGCGCCATGCGACCGGGGCGCGCAAACATGCCGGCGACGGCCTCGTTGAGCAAGTCGCGCAACGACATGGCCGAGCGCGACACGCGTGCAGGTTTGGGTTCAGCTCCGTTGGCCAAAATCACAGGCACCTGTGTGATCGGGGTTTGTGGTGCGGTTCGGAGCACCGAATGGTTGGTCAGGCGGCCATCCACGATGCGTACCATGCGCGAGGCGCGGTCGGCCACCGTGGGGTCGTGGGTAACGATGGCGAGCGTCAGCCCATCGCGGTTCAATTCGGCAAAAAAATCAAGGATGGACGCGGAATTCGCCGAATCCAGATTGCCGGTCGGTTCGTCACACAACAACAGGCTGGGTTTGCTCACCAGCGCCCGGGCGATGGCGACGCGCTGCTTCTCGCCGCCCGACAGTTTGAAGGGAAAAAAATCAGCCCGGTGTGCCAGGCCAACACGATTGATCGCCGCCATCGCGCGCGCCTCGCGATCCTTGTGGCTTTGTTTGCGGTAGACCTCAGCCAGCATCACGTTTTCCAGCACCGTGCGGTAGGGCAGGAGGTGGAAAGACTGGAATACAAAACCGATGCGCTGGCTGCGCAGGCCGGCGCGCTCGTTGTCGGTGAGGGTGGTGGTGTCGATGCCGTCAATCAGGTAGGTGCCGCTGCTCGGGCGGTCAAGGCACCCAATGATGTTGAGCAGGGTTGATTTGCCCGCGCCTGACGGGCCGGTAATCGACAACCAGTCGCCCTGCTCCAATGCCAGGTCAATGTCGACCAGCGCTTCAACGACCGGGTCAGTGCCGAAAGAGCGCCCGATTTTCCTGAGCTCCAGCACCTTGGCCGGCGCTTGATGCCCAGCCCCTGTCATTTCGGATCCGGCGGCTTGGTGGCGTTGGCAGAGACTTTTGCCGGGTCCTCGGGAGCTTTAGGGTTGTTGTAGCCGACCACCACCAATTCACCGGGTTCGAGTTTGCCGGTGACGGCGTTCACCTCGATGAACCCGTCGGCCGACAGGCCAGGCGTCACCACAACGTACTCCAGCAAATCTTTGCGTTTCACCTGCACACGCGAGGTGCCATCTGCCGCTAAAGAGACAGCGCTGTTGGGCACGGCCGTGACCGCGCCCTGCGTCGACTTGATCGGTATCGTCACCCGCACCGACGCGCCCTCCAGCCGCACCGGTGTCGGATCAACCTTGATCTCGAGGTACACATGCAGTGGGTCAACGCCCGCACGCGTGCCGGGGGTGCTCGCCACCAGATGCACCTTGCCGGTGGCTTTCACACCCAGGGCCTGCTCGTCAATGGCGGCGGGCATACCGGGTTTTACCAGCGGCGCGGACTCCAGGGAAAGCGACGAGTCAATGGCCAACTGGTTGTCGGTCACGGTCAGCACGGTGCCCACGGCTGCGCCACCCACCAGTGCCTTGACTTCCTCAACCCGCACCGGCAGCGAGGGTATGAACACGATCTCATCCACCGGTAACTGCACCCCCATCTTGCGCCGAGCTGTTTCCAGATCGCCGATCAGTTGCCGCGACCGTTCCGCCGCGAGTTTGGCATCCAGTGCGGCCAGCTTCTGCGCATCCATCGCCGCACGTACCGTTTTTTCCCCCTCCAGCCGGACTGATTTTTCAGCCAGGCTGGCAGCCGATCGTGCTGCTGCGGCTTGCTGAATTTTGTCGTTGACCGACTGTGCCGCCCGTTCTGCGGTTTGAATGGCTAGTTGCCCGCCTACTTTGGCTCGATGGGCTGCGGCTCGGGCTACTTCGAGTTTGGCGTTGGCCGAAATACGCGCCGTTTCCGGTTGACGAGGGTCAAGCTCTATCACCGCGCGCTCGGCAATTTGCGCTGCCACGTCAGCGTCGGCGGCGCTGTTGCCGTAAACGGCTTTGGCACGTTCGTCTTCCACCGTCAAGGTAGCGTCTGATCGCAACGATTGTTCTAGCCGCTGCAGCTCTGTCGTTTTA
>JANOMD010000134.1:0-2539 GCA_031420135.1 Rhodoferax sp.
CGGTTGAAGTCGATGGCGTTGAGCTTGTTGATCACCTGGCGCAGCAGGTGGCCGCTTTTCATGTAGTTGTAGGCGTCTTCAAACACGCCGCGCACGACAAAGCCGCGCGGGTTGCGCTGGGCGTCGCCGCGCAGGTTTTTCAGCGCGGTGAACAGATCGTTGTTGACAAAGGCCAGCAGTGTTTCGCCGGTGATGCCTTCTGCGTCTGCCGCCCTGTTGCGCCACCGCATGGCTTCGGGGATGGGGCTGGTGTAGCTGCCCCGGGTGAGCTCCAGCTCTTCTTCCAGCGCGTCAAACACTTTGAGGAACAAGAGCCAGGTGAGCTGGGAGATACGTTGGGCGTCGCCATCGACGCCGCTGTCTTGGCGCATCACGTCCTGGATGGACTTGATGACGCTGGAGAGGTTGGACATGCGGTTCTTCTGGGTTTTATGAGCGAAATAGGCTGCTAGCCCACGTGTAACGTGCGCAAACAGCTATGAATGTGATAGCAAGTGTTTGCCTGCAGGGGCAGGATTCACTCGTCCAGCCAGTCGAATTGTGGGCCGACCGGTGGCCAGGTGGCAGCGGCCACGCGCTGCACATACCAGCGGAGCATGGCGGCGTCTTCCACGGCGTATTCGCTGCGGGCAGACTTCCAGATCAGGCTGGGCTGGTGGGCGCGCAAGGCCTCCAGCGCTTTTTGGGCTTTGGCTACGGTGACTTTGTCGCCGGTTTTGTTGTTGTAGAACTGCAAGGCATCTGCGTCATACGGGCGAAAGCGGGTGCCCAACTCCAGCATGCGCCAGAGCACGGCCTGCTCCAGGGGCTTGAGGGCGGTGTAGTCGCTCTCCATTTGCGCCTCGTCGTTTTGCTGCTGCTGCAGCGCTTTGGCGAGCATGGCGTCTTCAAACCGGCCGGTGTGGGTGGCCAGGGGGCTGAGCACTTGGCCCAAGGCTTCCATAAAAAACTGGGGCCGCTGGCCGAACAGGAAAAAGGCTTCACGCAAGGTGGCTTGATTCACCTCTGCCAGATCGGGGCGCTGCTGGGTGATGAGCTGAGCAATGTGGGCGATGAAGTCTGGCCCCAACTCTGGCATGCGCTGAATTTGTGAGCCATAAAAAGGCGCAGCGTTGGTGTTGACCAGGCGCAGGAGTTTGTCGCGGTCAGAGCCCGACATGACCAGCATGAGTTTTATCTGGCCGGGGCGGTTGAGCTGATCGCGGGCAGACTTAAGTGCGGCCATGGCAGTCTCGCCTGCCTCGCTGGTGAGAGCATGCTGGGCTTCGTCGATGATCAGCGCGACGGGGTTTTTGGCGGCCTCGACCAGGGCGCGCAAGGCATCGGCCAACGTGCTGCCGTCCACGCGGCCGATTTTGGAGGTGTCGATTTTGATGCCGCCCACGCTGATGCTTTCCAGCCCAACCGACTTGGCGGTTTTGGCCACCACGCCTAGCTGCTTCATGAGCGCACGGCCTACGGCCTCGGCAATCAGGCTGCCGGGGTCGCGCTTTTGGTCGGCCCACAAGTCCACGTAAACCACCACCACTTGGCGCCGTGCCAGTTCGGGCATGAGGTCGGACTGCAAGAAGGTGGATTTGCCGGTGCGCCGGGGCGCGGCCAGGAACAGGCCGTTAGGCGCGTCACTGAATGCAGCTTTGCCTTGCAGGGCATTAGCCAGGTCTGCAGCAAGGCTGGTTCGGGGGTAATAGAGCATCGAATATCCAAAACTATCTAGATTTAGATATTCTATCTAAATCTAGATAGTTTTGGGTATTTAGGAAGCTGCGTACAACTCGCGTTCCAGGGTTTGCAGAGCATCCAGGTACTGGGGGCGACCGCCGAAGCTTTTGATGATCTCAAAGGGGCGGCCAATGTCGGTGAAGGGCTGCACGTTGAACACCGTGTCGGCTTCGATGGTGGCAATGCCTTCGTCGGCGTATTTGTCCAGCAGCGCGTCGATGACTTTGCGGGCCACGGGGCCGTATTGGGTGAACACGTTCCGCTTTTTGACGCGGCTGGCGCGCTCGCGCCGCGTAAGCGGGGGCATGTTGTAGGCGACGTACAGCAGCAAGTCGAAAGGGTCGAGGTTTGTCAGGCCGCTGTGGGCGAGTTCTTCGGCCAGCGCTTCGATCAGCACACCCTGGCCCTCTAGCTCTTGCAGCAAAGCGGCTTTGCGGTCGGCATCGTTCCAGGCTTGGAGGAACTTGTCCAGCGAGTCGTACTGTTTGGCGAGGTTGATGCGGGTGTAGTCGCGCAGGCTTTCGGTGATGAGCTGGCCCTGGGCATTGAGATACTGAACGCGTTCGCGGGCCACGACTACGGTGACCATGGCGCCGACGACGTATTTCTTAGGCTCGCCGCTGCCGGGCGCGAAGGGCCCCAATGGCGGTGGGTTGCCGGATGCGGTGTCGCCTGGCGCATCCGGGGGCGCGTCTGGCGGCGCGATAGGTTGGCCGGCCTTGGGTTCGTAAATCTGCACCGGCTCGCCATCAAAGTCCTTGTCGGCAAACAGCTCGGTGGCGCGCTTGAAGTCGAGGATGGTGAACCAGGTTTTGCC
>JANOMD010000135.1:0-4090 GCA_031420135.1 Rhodoferax sp.
CTCGCGTGCGCACGGGCGCGCACACGCATACGTTTCACCATACCAAATTTTTCAGACCGTTCCAAAAAAGGTTAATAGCGTGAGTAAAAAAGTCGCCCCTGAAGACAACCGCCGCATCCAGACCCGGCTCTCCGGCGTGCACGGCAAAGGCGTTTTCGCCGTGCAGGATATCGCAGAAGGCGAAACCATCATTGAGTATGTGGGTGCCATCATCAGCTGGAAAGAAGCCCAAAAGCGCCATCCGCATGACCCAAGCCAGCCGAACCATACCTTTTATTTCCACATCGATGAAAACCGGGTGATCGACGCGCTGTTCGGCGGCAATTCCTCGCGCTGGATCAACCACTCGTGCGACGCCAACTGCGAAGCCGATGAAGACGGCGGTCGCGTTTTCATCAAGGCGCTGCGCAACATCTCGGCCGGTGAAGAATTGAACTACGACTACGGGCTGATCATCGACGAGCGCTACACCCCCAAACTCAAGGCCGAATACCCCTGCTGGTGCAATGCCAAGACCTGCCGGGGCACGCTGCTGGCCCCCAAAAGCCGCAGCAAATCCCGTCGCTAGCCCGTATGAAATGGGGGGCAGAGGCGATTTGGGAGGCAGTCGTGCCGCTTTTGGCGGGGTTCTCGGTGGAGATACTCCCCGAGATCGACTCCACCAACACCGAACTCATGCGCCGCGCCCGCGCTGGCCAACTCGAACCGATTCTGCTGGTGGCCGAGCGCCAGACGGCGGGGCGGGGCAGATTGGGGCGGACCTGGCAGAGCGGTGATTCGCGCGTTAGTGAAGGGGAATTAGCCCCCTCGGGGGGCAGCGCAGTACGCGAAGCGACAAGCGTGGGGGCCACGTTCCCAGCGCTAACCTTCAGCCTCGGGCTGCCGCTGTCACCGCAAAGCTGGTCGGGCCTGTCGTTGGCGGTGGGGCTTTGCGTTGCAAGCTGTCTGCACCCGGATTTACGGCTTAAATGGCCTAACGATATTTGGCTGGCCGAGCGCAAGCTGGCCGGCATATTGATTGAAACCGCCTCGTTCAATGACCAGCGCTATGCCGTGATCGGCATTGGCATCAACATCGCGCCGCGCAGCGCAACCGGGCTTGCCACCGCCCCGGCCTGGCTGCACGAGGTGCAACCCGGCATGGACGCGGCGCTGGCCCTGCAGCGCATCGCGTTGCCGCTGGTGCAGACGCTTCAAAAATTTGAGCTTGCCGGTTTTGCACCGTTTCAGGCCGATTTCAACGCGCTGGACGTGCTGGCCAGGCGTTGCGTCATTTTGAGTGACGGCACGACTGGCCAGGCTTTGGGGGTCGATGTCGACGGCGCGCTGCGGCTGCAAACCGACAACGGCATCCAACGGGTCACCAGTTCCGAAGTTAGCGTGCGCCCGCTGCCGGCTGGCGGTGTGCCAGCGCTTCGCGCCAACTGAATCAGTCGGCCGTGAAGCTCAAGATTTTCGTGGTGATGCTGCTATTGGCCAACGGCGTGTACTTCGCCTGGTCACAAGGCTATCTGCGCGCGCTGGATTTTGCGCCCGCGCAGCAAACCGAGCCACAGCGCCTGGCCCAGCAATTGCGCCCCGAAAACCTGCGAATTCTCAAGCCCGACGAGGTCCGCCGGATTGAGGCCGCGCCTGCCGGACCAGGCACTGCACCGGTTGCAACCCGGCCGCCCGAGTGCTACCAGGCGGGCGTTTTCGATGACATTCAGGCGGCTGTGCTGCGCCGCGCGCTGGAGGCCAACCTGCCGCCCGGCACCTGGGTGTTTGAGCCCACGACCGAGCCTGCACGCTGGATTGTCTACATGGGCAAGTACCCCAGTGCCGAGGCGCTGGTGAAGAAGCGCCAGGAGCTGGCGTCGCTCAACCTGAAGTTTGAGCCTTTGAATATCGCGTCGCTTGAGTTCGGGCTGTCGCTGGGCGGTTACGACAGCCAGGCGGCGGCCACCACGGCCCTTGCCAACTTCAGCAGGCGCGGCGTGCGCACGGCGCAGGTGGTGCGCGAGCGCTCGGAGCTGCGAGGCAGTCTGCTGCGCCTGAGTGCGGTGGACGAGGCCATCAAGTCACGCTTTGACGACCTGCGTCCCGCACTGGTCGGCAAGCCGCTGCGGTTGTGCCGGTGAGCGAATAAAAATTAACCTGAAGGTTCATTTTTATCTCAAAAACAGCCGATTCCCCTGAAAAAACCGGCGAAATAAGACTCTAGCTCTCTTATTGTATAGATAGTTTGCTATGCATAATATAGCGTTCAAATTGCCGTATCGACATCGACATCGACATCGACATCGACAACGACAGCACAGCAGCAAATTCAGCTTGCGCCGCGTAGTTTTTGAAGCCAGCCTTCAGCGCGCGTCCCGGTTCAGAAACCGCACGCTGAAGAGCGCGCCCGGTGGCGTGTGGCCAGGGCGGGTTTCATCCAGTGTCACCTCGGCCTGGTGCAACCCGGCAATCTCTTTCACGATGGGCAGGCCCAGGCCCGAGCCATCGGTATCGGTCCCAAGAGTCCGGTAAAACGGCTGAAACACGAGATCCCGTTCTGGCAGCGCAATGCCGGGCCCCGAGTCCTCCACCTGCAACACCAGCGACCTGCCATACGGGTCGGCCAGCACGCGGGCCGTAATCACACCCGGCTTGTCGCGCGACGACGGCGTGTAGTTGATGGCGTTGTCCAGCATGTTGCGCACCATTTCCTGAAGGAGCGTGAGGTTGCCGTCCACCATCACGCCGGCCGAGCCCGGTTCTGCGCCTTCGTAGCCCAGGTCGATGTGCTTCTCCAGTGCGCGCGGCACGCAGTCCTGTACCACATCCATGGTCAGGCGGGCCAGGTCACAGGGCTGGCGGCTCATGGCGGCACCGCTGCTCTCGGCCCGCGCCAGCGCCAGCAACTGGTTCACCGTGTGCGTCGCGCGGATGCTGGAGCGGCCAATCTGTCGCAGCGATTTTTTCAGCTCCTCGGTGTTGGCGTCCTCGCGCAGCGCCAGGTCGGCTTGCATGCGCAGGCCCGCCAGTGGCGTCTTGAGCTGGTGTGCGGCATCGGCCAGAAAGCGCTTTTGCGTGGTGATGGAGTCTTTCATGCGCAACAGCAGGTCATTCACCGACGCCACCATGGGAACTACTTCCAGCGGCACGGCCTCAATTTCCAGCGGGCTCAGGTCGTCGGGTTTGCGGGCGCGGATGCGTTCTTCGAGCTGGTTCAGTGGCTTGATGGCCTGCAGCAAAGCCAGCCAGATCAGCAGCACCGCCAACGGCAGGATCACAAACTGCGGCAGCATCACGCCCTTGATGATTTCCGTGGCTAGCAAGGAGCGCTTGTCCAGCGTCTCCGCCACCTGCACCAGAGCAGGCCGTGAGCCGGCAATGTTGAGGTTGACCCACAGGTAGGCGACCTTGATGTCGGTGCCGCGGTACACGGCATCGCGCAGTAGCACCTCTCCGGGCAGCGGTTTCTCGTCCTCAGGGGGCCCCGGCAGGTCGCGCTCGCCGCTGACGAACTCGCCGCGCGCGCCCAGCACCTGGTAATACACAGTGTCCGTGACGTCAGCGCGCAGCAGTTCACGCGCCGGCAGCGGCAGGTTGAACACCATGCGGTTGCCGCTGACAGTGACAAGCTGCCCCAGGGCGCTCACGTTGTACTCCAGCGCCCGGTCAAACGGCTTGCCCGCAATGCCCTGCGCCACCAGCCAGGTCAACACCAGGCTCACCGGCCACAGCAGCAGCAGCGGTGTCAGCATCCAGTCCAGGATCTCGCCAAACAGCGAGCGCTGCTCCCGCTGGAACAGATTAAAGGCCACTTACTTCAGGGCAGTGTTTGACCGCAAGAACGCCGCCGCGCCGGGCCGCCCCAAGCAAGGCACGGCCCCCTCGGGGGGCAGGAAGCCACACGCAGTGGGCGACCGTGGGGGATACGTTTTGCCGCCGGGCCGTCCCAAGGCAAAATGCGCCCCTTCGGGGGGCAGCGCAGTACACGCAGTGACAAGCGTGGGGGCCTATTAACTCACCTGGCAGATGCGCAGCATATTCGTGCCGCCCGGCGAGCCAATGGGCTCACCACAGGTGATGGCGTAGATGTCGCCGGTTTTCACGATGCCGC
>JANOMD010000136.1:0-12787 GCA_031420135.1 Rhodoferax sp.
ATGGCTCAGGCGCAGGGCTTGCCAATATTTGGCGTGCTGGGCATGTTGTTGCTGGCCAAGCAGGCAGGGCATGTGAAAGCCTTGGCACCGATGATCAACAGTCTGCGCGAACATCGATACAACTTGAGCGATGCGCTGGTAACCGCTGTATTGCTACGGGCTGGCGAGCAGCTGACCTAACACGATTCAAGCAGACACTTTGTGCCGCGCCTGCCGCTCAGCCAGTCGCGCGACGGTATTTGCCGGCGGCGGGATTGAAGCGCCTGCGGCCATCGCCCTTCGCGTCAATAGCGTCTGCAACACCTTGGGCTTGGCCCGCGCACCGCTTTGCAAATAATCTGCCAGCAACGTCTCCCGAGCGAGTTGCGGGACTGTGCTGCGAGCCGTTGTGAAGTAGTCAAACAGGTGATCAACCAGGGCCTCAGGTGTAAGGCCGCTGGTCTTTTGCGAGGTGCGCCAAAGCCAGCCTGACAAATCGAGGAACGCCTGAAACGGTGAACCCGAATCGTCCATCAGCAGGTGCAGACTGCGTTTGAACCGCCCCGAGTTAGCGATCAAATCCCAGTAGCGCGCCAGCCGCGTGAAGCGCTGCATTTCATCCGCAGTCACCGCACCAGTTTGCTGCACCGTGTAGGGCGGCGACTCGTCGTAGACCATCGCGTACTCAACCGAGTGGCGCTTGATGGGCGTGCCGCGCAGGCGCTTCAGGATGCCGAGCTGGATCTCGTGCGGTTTCAGTGCGTACAGGCGATCAAACCCAGTGGCGAAACTGGCCAGCGTTTCGCCGGGTAGACCGAAGATCAAATCGGTGTGCAGATGCACGTTTGACTCGTTGATAAGCCAGCTCAGATTGGCCACGGTTTTGTCGTTGTCCTGCCTGCGCGAGATGCGCTGCTGCACCTCGATATTGAAGCTCTGGATGCCGACTTCGAACTGCAACACGCCGGGTGGAAACTGCGCAATCATCTGCTTCAATTTGTCGGGCAGATGATCAGGAATCACTTCGAAATGGATGAACAGCCCGCTCGTCATTCGATCCAGAAAAAACTGCAGTATCTGCACCGACGCGTCGATCTTCAAATTGAAGGTGCGGTCCACAAACTTGAAGTTGCGCGCGCCGCGTTGGTAGAGCGTGTCCAGCGCGGCCAAAAACCCGTCCAGCTCGAACGCCCAGGCGGTCTTGTCGAGCGAACTCAAGCAGAACTCGCACTTGAAGGGGCAACCGCGCGAGGCTTCGACATACAGCAGGCGGTGCGCCAGATCGGCGTCGGTATATTCGGCGTAGGGCAAGGCGATCTGGTCCAACGCGGGCTGCTCACCGGCGACGACTTTCATCAGCGGCTTGGGGCCGTTCAACAAGGCGCGGCAGAGTTTGGCAAAGCTTACATCGCCCCAGCCGGTGATGACGTGGTCGGCCAGGTGCACGATGGCTTGCTGGTCCACCTCATGGCTCACCTCCGGCCCACCCAGGATGATTTTGAGATCATTGGGGTTGGGCCGCGCGAGCTTCAGCAGACGCACCACCTCGCAGGTTTGCGTCACGTTCCATATGTAGACGCCAAAGCCGATGATGCGTGGTGCAAGTGCGAGTAGCTCGTCCACCACGTCCTGTGGTTTGCGCGCGATGGTGAATTCACGCAACACAGTCAGTGGCTTCAATTCGCCCATGTTGGCCAGTAGGTAGCGCAGACCCAGCGAGGCATGAATGTACCTGGCGTTGAGCGTCGCCAGAACAATGGCCGGCGCGACGGAGGGATGAGGAGAAACCATGCCTTGATTATCGAACCAGGCTGTGCAAGCCAAGCTGGACTGAAAGGCATCAAGGCGGGTTCAAACCGCGCCAACTTTTACCGTAAATTTAATTACTATATTATTTATAGCGCATTAGTTATATAATACGAGAGCTAGAGCCGTATTTCGTCAATATTTTGGCCGATTTTCCTGAACTTTCAACATTAATTAACTCACAGGTTAATTTTTCCGACTAAAATTTGCCAATCTCAGACTGCAAGCAGCAGTCCCATCCGCAAATACCACTGGAGATCAACGCCATGAGCACCAAATCCATCAACGCCCTCGGGGAACGGCTTGCAAAACTGCCTGAAGGGCAGGCTGAGCATCTGGCGGTTTCGTTCCTGCTGCAAGCCAACTTGCGCATGCTGGACCTGAACATGAGCAACGCCGAACTGGCGCAGCGGCTGGGCTCCACACCAACTTACGTCACGCGGCTGTTCAGCGGCAGCGTGAACATGTCGGTGCAAACCATGGTGAAACTGGCGCATGCCGTCTACGGCTCGGTCAAACTGGAATTCGCGGCGAACGACAACCCAACCTGACGCCATCGGCTGCGTGCCAGGTGTGCGGCGGCCTGGCCGGGTGACAGGAACTTCCCGGACCGTGGTGCACTCGTACACCGCAACGACCTTCGGCCCCCATTCAAACCTCCCCTGCATGACATTGATTTCCAAACGCCTGGTGGCATCGCTGGCACTTGCGCTGGCGGCGGGTTTCGCGCTGGTGACCAGCGCGGCCGCCCAAACCAGCGCAAAAGCAGTGGTCACCACCGGCCAGGTCCGGGCCGAGCTGATGGCCCATGCCCCCGACGGCGCCGATGCCGGCATGACGGTCTGGGTCGCCCTGCAACTCGCGCACCAACCCGAGTGGCACACCTACTGGAAAAATTCCGGCGATTCGGGCCTGCCTACGGTGCTGCAGTGGACGCTGCCAGCGGGCGTCACGGCCGGTGAAATCGCCTGGCAAACGCCCCGGAAAATCCGCATCGGCACTCTGGCCAATTATGGTTATGAGGGCACCGTGTTGCTGCCCGTGCCGCTCACCATTTCCTCCAGTTTCAAGCCGACGCTGCTGTCCAGCGAAATCGATGTAAAACTCAAAGCGGCCTGGCTGGTTTGCCGCAAGGAATGCATTCCCGAGGAAGGTGAATTTGCGTTGAAGATCCCGGTGAAGGGCTCCACCGCACTGAACAGCGCTGCGTTTGAGGCCGCGTTTGCGGCGCAACCCAAACCCATGCTGGGCGAGGTGCGCAGCGTGACACTCCCCAGCAGCGTGACGATTGACGGCAACGCGCTCAAGCTGGCGCTGCACGGTCTGCCGGTGGCGTTGCGCGGTAAAACGCTGGAGTTTTATCCCGAATCGAACGAGGTGATTGAAACCGCCGCGCCCTGGACGCAAAACTGGAATGGCTCCGTATGGAACGCCACCGTGCCACTCGCAGCCCAGCGCAGCAACAGCCCGGCCGTCATGCCGGTCGTTGTCGCGGCCGATGTTGACGGGCAGCGCCAGAGTTACCGCACCGAACTCAAGGTGACCGGCGATTGGCCCAAGCTGGTGGCACCAGCCCAGGTGCCGCCCGCGCTGGAAGCGGCGCTCAAGGCGAATGCGTCCGCCAGCGCCCCGGCGGCGGTGCCGATCACGCTGCTGGCGGCGATTTTGGGCGCCTTGCTGGGTGGGCTGATTTTGAACCTGATGCCTTGCGTGTTTCCCGTGCTGGCCATCAAGGTGATGAGCTTCTCACAATCGGCTGATGACCGGCGGGCGCACAAGGTCAGCGGGCTGGCCTACACGGTGGGCGTGATCGTTTCATTTTTGGCGCTCGGCGTGCTGATGCTTGTCCTGCGCAGTGCGGGCGAGCAGCTCGGCTGGGGCTTTCAATTGCAATCACCCGCTGTGGTGGCAACGCTGGCCGCGCTATTCACCGTGCTGGGGCTGAACCTGGCCGGTGTATTTGAGTTCGGGCAGTTTTTGCCGTCAGGCGCTGCGTCAGCACAGGCCAAAAACCCGACCGTGAACGCGTTTTTGTCCGGCGTTCTAGCGGTGGCGATTGCGTCGCCCTGCACGGCTCCGTTCATGGGCGCATCGCTCGGCCTGGCGCTGGGCTTGCCGGCGTTTGAAGCGCTCTTGGTATTTGGTGCCATTGGCGTGGGCATGGCCGCGCCTTATCTGGCCGCCAGCTTGATTCCTGCGGTCGCGCGCGCCCTGCCCCGCCCCGGTGCGTGGATGGTGACATTTAGGCAACTGATGGCCTTCCCCATGTTCGCCACCGTCGTCTGGCTGGTGTGGGTGCTGGGTCAGCAAAGCGGCATTGATGGCGCAGGCGCGCTGCTGGCGCTGCTGGTGGTTTTGAGCATGGTGATTTGGGCTTTTACCCTGACCGGGCGCAGCCGCACCGTCGTTGCCCTGGTGTCGATTGCAATGCTGGCCATCATGACCCGAACCATCGGCCCGAACATCGTCAAACCACTTGAAATTGCCGCCGCGGCTGCGCCGGGGGAACGCTGGCAAGCCTGGGAGCCGGGCCGCGTGGAGCAGATTCTGTCAACCGGTCAGCCGGTATTTGTGGACTTCACCGCCGCCTGGTGCGTGACCTGCCAGTACAACAAGAACACCACCTTGTCGCACAAGGACGTACTGGCCGACCTGGACACCAAAAACGTCGCCCTGCTGCGCGCCGACTGGACCCGCCGCGACCCCGCCATCACCGCCGCCCTGCAACAGCTCGGCCGCAACGGCGTGCCGGTGTACGTGGTCTACAAAGCCGGCAGCGCGCCAGTGGTGATGTCGGAAATTTTGAGCGTGGACGAGGTGCGGGGGGTGCTGGCGCGGCTGTGAAGCGGCGGCTAAACTCTGAGCAGCCCGGTAACCGCAGTTTCTGGGGGTGCAGGGTCTAGCGCTATTTTGGGTGGATCAAACTATTTAAACGCGGCAACGCGAATGTATGTTCAAGTTTGAATGGGATGATCAAAAGGCCGCAAGCAATTTGCAGAAACACGGTGTATCGTTCGACGAGGCGTTGAGCGTATTTGGCGATGTACGGGCGCTAACATTTTCTGACAGCGATCACAGCGACTTCGAAGATCGAAGTCGAACATACGGACGCTCCAACAAGACACGGCTGTTGGTGGTAATCCATACCGAACGCCGCACCGGAATACGAATCATCAGCGCCAGAAAGGCAACACGATATGAAAAAAGCATCTATGAAAATGGCTGACCAAGACATTCCCGAATTGAAGCGCGAAGCACTAGGGAAGGGAGTACGGGGCAAGTACCTTAAACAATTTGTGCAAGGTAGCAATGTTGTGGTGTTGCAGCCTGAAATCCAAAAAGCTTTCCCTACATCTGAATCTGTCAACAAGGCACTCGCAAGTATGTTGGCCTTTGCGCAAGAAACGCAGGGTTTTACAGGTCGCTCAGGTCGGCCAACGCGCAAGCGCGTTGCCGCGTAGCTTCAACGTTGGGCATCACGTGCAGCTTGAGTACGTCACAGATGCGGTGCTTCCAGGGCTGTTGCGCTGCCCGAACTGCGGCGCGAAAGTGCGTCAGGTGCGGCAGGAGTTACCAGCGCGCGAGCTTTGCAGTTGCACTATGTGGCGAACCGTTGGCTTGGGTCATCGTGAGCGTAGGGGCCATTGTTGGCCTCGTCGTTCAAGCTGTTTTGGTTCTCTTGCTTGCTTGCGCGGCTGATGCGCTGAATGCCATGGGCCTTTCTATTTCAGATGCGATTCGGTTGTTGATGTTGCGCATTGCTGATGAACGTCGTTTGCCCTTCGAAGTCAAAGCCCCCAATACGATCACCCGAAAAGCCATGGCCGAGCTGGAAGCTGGCAAGGGGAAGCGATTTGGCAGCGTCAAGGCGTTGATGGCCGACTTGCATGCGGACGATTGAGTGGTCAGCAGCCTTCCCATGACCCCCACCGTCCCTCCCCGCGTCCTGCCCCACGTCAATTTCCAAGGCATCTGGCCCGCCCTGCTCACGCCGCTGGATGCCAATCTGGACATCGACATCCCCGCCTTCGCCACGCACGCGCTGAAGCTGCTGGACGCGGGCTGTATGGGCGTGACGCCATTTGGCACCACCGGCGAGGGGCCGTCATTCAGCGTGGCCGAACGGGTGGCAGCGGTGGATGGCCTGATTGCAGCGGGCGTGCCGGCCGGGCGAATTTTGGTGTCCACCAGTTGTGCCGCGCTGCCGGATGTGGTGGCACTGACGCTGCATGCGGTGCAGGCCGGTGCGTTTGGCGTGCTGCTGTTGCCACCGTTTTTTCTCAAAGGCGTGCCCGATCAAGGTGTGATTGATTGCTACAGCCAGGTCATTGCCAAAGTGGCAGATGATCGGCTGCGCATCGTGCTGTATCACATTCCCCAAGTCTCGGGCGTGCCTTTGAACCATCACGTCGTTGAAACGCTGTTACGGCGCTTTCCCGGCATCATCATCGGCATCAAGGACAGTGGCTGCGTGCAGGCCACATCACTGGCCTTCGCCAAAGCGTTCATGCCGCCCTTGCAGGTGTGGGTGGGCAATGAACCCGATCTGCAGGTGCTGGCGGCACACGGCAGCGTGGGGGCGGTCAGCGGTGTGGGCAACGTCATGCCGCACTTGCTGCAGCGGCTGGTCGCCGAGTTTGACAGCCCAGGCGCAGCGCGTGACCTGGCCCGGGTGAAGGCCTTCGTCAGCATTCTGGGTGGCTATGGCATGACGGCTGCATTCAAGGGCATCATGGCCATTTTGGACAACCACCCCGGCTGGCGACGGGTTCGCGCACCGTTGGTGGCCTTGAATGAGGCCGAGCAGGCGCGGCTGTCCGCGCAGATGGCGGAGTTTGCACTGGATCGCACGCGGGATTGACGCGGTGCACGCCGTCAACCGCGATAGGGGCGGACCGATCCGCAGACTGCTTGGCAGATTAATTTGAAGCGCTTGAGTTTGCTATATTATAAATAGCAATAACTCTATATAACACGAGAGCTACAGGCCTATTTGGTCATTTTTTTGACAATTCCAGCCGATTTCCGTAAATAAATTAACCTACAGGTTAATTTATTCGCAACTGCTACACCGGCCACACCACTCCGTTGTCGTTCAAGATGGCGTCCAGAGGCACGTCGTGCGGCTCGGGCTCGAAATCGTCAATGAAGCTTTGCGTGTAGCCGAGCCCGACGGTGAACGGTTTGGGTTGCAGCGTGGCCAGTGTGCGGTCATAAAACCCGCCGCCGTAGCCCAGCCGGAACCCGCCCGTGCTGTAGCCGACGCAGGGCACAAACAGCAGCGAGGGCACGATCACTTCGGTAGCTTTGGGCTTGGGAATGCCGTAGGCGTCATCTTCCATCGGGCAGCCGGGGTACCAGGCCCAGAAGGTCAGCGTCTTGTGAACCTTGTCCACCACCGGCAGACCGATGCGCCGCGGCTCGGGCTGGTCCAGCAGTTCGCCGTCTTCCTTCCAGCGGTGCAACGCGGGCAGCGGGTCAAACTCGCCCTTGATCGGCCAGTACGCGCCAATCACCATGTCGGGCCGTCCGACCAGCCAGATCCGCATCACCTGTTGTAACAAATCGGCCCGCTGTAGGCGGTCTGGCAGGTTCAAACGTTGCTCTACCAAAGCTTTGCGAAGGGCTTTTTTATGCAGCGTCTTTTTGTTCATCGAATTGTCCATAATCTCCCCATGCAGTTACGCGCCATTTTGACACTGATCCCGCTGGCATTGGGCCTTTGCCTGCCACTGCAAACCACTGCGCAGACGCGCGGTGACGACGCCATCCTGGAGATGGGCCAAGCCTTCAAAAAAGGCGACCGCAAGCGCCTGGGCACCTTGCTGCCGCTGGTGAGCGGCCATGCGCTGGAGCCCTGGGGGGCTTATTGGGAGCTGCGCAACCGGCTTGATACGGCCAGCCCACAGGAAGTGCAGGACTTTTTTACCCGTTATGCCGGCACCTACCAGGAAGACCGTCTTCGCAACGACTGGCTATTGCGATTGGGCCAGCGCCGCGATTGGACCGCCTTCGCTGCCGAGGTAGCCCATTACCGCATGAATGACGACCGTGAAGTGCGCTGTTACGCCCTAGTGGCAGACAACGCGCTTTCACAGGCCGACGCTGCCAGCGAAGTCAAGCGCCTGTGGTATGCCCAGCGCGAGGCCGACGACGGTTGCCTGCAGGCGGCCAGCCGGCTTTACGCCGCCAAAAAAATGAACGCCACCGACATCTGGCGCAAGGCGCGCCTGGCGCTGGAAGCCAATCGCCCCAAGGCGGCGCGACAGGCGACCGACATCGTGGCTCCAGAGGCGGCTGCGGCCATTGCTGACATTCAGGACAATGCCGCACGCTACCTGTCGAAGCACGCCGTGGCCTCTGGCAAGGTCAATAAAGAACTCGTGGTGCTGGCCTTGATCCGCATGGCCAGCAACGACCCCGACACCGCCGCCAGCATTCTTGAAAACCACTGGAGCGTGCACCTGAACGCCGAGCAGCTTTCATGGGCCTGGAGTGCCATCGGCAAAGGCGCGGCTCAGCGGCTGTCCAACGAAGCGCTGGGCTACTTTGCCAAGTCAAAAGGCCAGGATCTGAATGACGAGCACCTGGTTTGGCGCGCACGCGCTGCCCTGCGCAAGGGCAACTGGAAAGAGGTGCTGTTTGCCACCCATGCCATGGGTGAAGAAACCCGCAACGACTCGGCCTGGGTCTACTGGCGCGCCCGAGCGCAAAGCAAGCTGGCCAAAACCGAAGCCGACCAGGTGGCCGCCACAGCAGCCCTGCAAAGCATCGCCAGCAGCCGGGGCTTTTACGAGCAGATGGCGCTGGAGGAACTGGGCCAGCGGATCACCGTGCCTGCGCCCCCCGAGCCACTGTTGCCCCAAGAGAAGGACGCAGCCAGTAAAAACACTGGTTTGAGCCGCAGCCTGTACGCCATTCAGATCGGCCTGCGCACCGAGGGCGTTCGCGAATGGAACTACAGCACCAACCTGCACCAGAAGGGCGGCATGACGGACCGTGAACTGCTGGCCGCCGCCGACCTGGCCTGCCAGCGCGAGGTGTGGGACCGCTGCATCAACACCAGCGAGCGCACCAAGTTATTGGTTGACCAGGTGCAACGTTTTCCGATGCCATACAAGGACGCGGTGATGGCGCGAGCCAGACAGATCAACCTGGACCCGGCTTATGTTTATGGCCTGATCCGCCAGGAGAGCCGGTTCATCATGGACGCCCGTTCCGGCGTGGGTGCCTCCGGGCTGATGCAGGTCATGCCCGCCACCGCACGCTGGACCGCCAAGAAAATCGGGTTGCACGATTTTCAGGCGCATCACATCAACGACCGTGACACCAACATCGCCATTGGCACCGGCTATTTGAAACTGGTACTGGATGATTTCGCCGGTTCCCTGGCGCTGGCCGCCGCCGCTTACAACGCCGGGCCAAGCCGCCCCAGAAGCTGGCGCGGGCAAGCCGGCGACCCGGTGATGGATGCCGCCATCTGGGCCGAAAACATCCCCTTTGCCGAAACGCGCGATTACGTCAAAAAAGTACTATCCAACACCACCAGTTATGCGGCGTTGATTTCGGGTCAACCGCAATCGCTCAAAGCGCGCCTGGGCGCCATCGGGCCCCGGGACGTGCAAGCCACCGAAATCAACCGCGACTTGCCCTGAATCCGTTTCAAATGCAAAAAATTCTCGTCTTGGGAGGGACTGGTTTCGTCGGTCGCCACCTGTGTGAAAAACTGGTTCAACAGCCGTGGCAGGTGACGCTGCCAACGCGCCGCAGTGAGCATGCCCGGCAATTGCAATCGCTGCCATTTCTGACCGTGCTTGAAGCCGACATTCATGACGAAACCGCGCTGGCCCGCCTGGTCGCCGGGCACGACGCGGTGGTGAACCTGGTTGCCATCCTTCATGGCAGCCAGGCAGCTTTTGAACGAGCCCATGTCGAGCTGCCGCAAAAAATTTCGCGCGCCTGCCTGCTCGCGGATGTGCGCCGGCTGGTGCATGTCAGTGCACTGGGCGCGGCTCTGGATGCGCCGTCGATGTACCAGCGTAGCAAGGCGCGCGGTGAACAGGTGCTGCAGGCGGCAGGATTGGACTTGACCGTGCTGCGCCCCAGCGTGGTCTTTGGCGCCGAAGACCGGTTTTTGAATGTGTTTGCCAAACTGCAGCGCGTATTTCCAGTGATTCCGCTGGCCGGCGCGGCCACCCGCTTTCAACCGGTGTGGGTTGAAGATGTGGCAACCGCCATTTTGAAGTGCCTTCAAGACCGCCACACCGTCGGGAAAACGATTGACCTGTGCGGCCCTGAAGTTTTCACGCTCAAGGAGCTGGTGCAGCTTGCGGGCCGCTTGAGTGGCATCAACCGTGGCCACGGGCGCCCCGTGATTGGCTTGCCGCTGGCGCTGGGGCGCGTTCAGGCGGCATTGATGTCCCTTGCACCGGGTGAGCCCCTGATGAGCCGTGACAACCTCGATTCAATGGCGGTGGACAACATCAGCGATGGCCGCCAGCCTGGCTTGAAGTCGCTCGGTATCGTACCGGCCGCGCTGGAAGGTGTAGCGGCCAGATACCTCGGGGGCCTTGGCAAATACCAGTCGCTGCAACTGCTGCGCCGGGCCGCAGGACGCGGCTGATTTTTTTCGGGCCCGCAGCATGCTCAAACTCTACATTGGCAACAAGAATTATTCCTCCTGGTCGATGCGGCCCTGGGTGCTGCTCAAGCAGGCCGGCATTGACTTTGACGAGGTGACGGTGCGTTTTGATTCGTTTGACGACAACTCGGCGTTCAAAAAAGTGATGGGCCAGGTCACCCCTGTGGGCAAGGTTCCGGTGCTGGTGGACGACGGGTTTGCCGTCTGGGACACATTGGCCATCGCCGAATATGCGGCCGAAAAATTTCCCCAAAAAAACCTCTGGCCTAGGTCGGTGCAGGCGCGTGCCCGCGCCCGCAGTCTGTGCGCGGAGATGCACTCAGGCTTCGCCGCCCTGCGCAGCAACTGCCCCATGAACATTGAAGCGTCGCTTCCGGATATCGGTCGTCTCATCTGGCGCGACAAACCTTCGGTGCAGGCTGATGTGGCCAGGCTGGTCTCAATGTGGAGCGACTTGCTGCTCGAACACGGTGGGCCCATGCTGTTTGGTGAGTTTTCGGTGGCAGACGCCTACTTCGCACCCATATGCATGCGCCTCAAAACCTATGCGTTGCCGGTGCCTGCAGGCATTGATGCTTATGTGCAGCGGGTATGCGCACTGCCGGGTGTCAAGGCCTGGATCGACGGGGCATTGGCTGAAAAGGATTTCCGGGATTTTGAAGAGCCCTACCGGCTGGCGCGTTATTCCGTTTCCATTTCAATCGGACAGTAGGCACACCGACGAAGACAGTGCTCTAGCACGGCTAGGAGGTGTAACAACCTGTCCGATTGAAATGGAAACGGAATTAGACCCCATCGCCGGGCAGTGGCTAAACTTCCTGCCATGGAAATTTACTTGGTCGGTGGTGCCGTTCGCGATGCGTTGCTGGGCCTGGATGTCAAGGACCGCGACTGGGTGGTCGTCGGTTCGACGCCCGAGCAGATGGTTGCGCAAGGGTTTCTGCCGGTCGGCAAGGACTTCCCGGTGTTTCTACATCCGGCCACACACGAGGAATACGCGCTGGCCCGCACCGAGCGAAAAACCGCACGAGGGTACAAAGGTTTTGTGGTGCATGCCAGCGCCGAGGTCACGCTGGAGCAGGACCTGGCCCGGCGCGATTTGACGATCAATGCCATCGCGGCCATTCCGCGCCCGGCCATCAACGTGTTGCCCAACGGCGCATGGCCCGCCCACCCGGTGCCCCCCAGGGCGCCGTTCGATCCGGAATCAGCCGAATTCATAGACCCCTTTGGCGGGCGTCGCGACCTGGCTGCCCGGCTGCTTCGCCATGTTTCTGATGCGTTTCGCGAAGACCCGGTGCGCATCCTGCGGGTGGCACGGTTCGCGGCGCGGCTTGCAGACTTTTCAGTGGTTCCGCAAACCATGCAGCTGATGGGCGAGATGGTGGCGCAGGGTGAAGCCGATCACCTGGTGGCTGAACGTGTCTGGCAGGAAATCAGCAACGGCCTGATGACGCCGCGGCCGTCCCGCATGATCGACATACTGGCGCAATGCGGGGCGCTTGCGCGGCTCCTGCCGGGCTTTCAATGGCAGGCTGGCGCAACCGGCACGGTGCTGGACAAAAGTGCGGAATCAGCAGCGCCACTGCGTGTCCGATATGCCTGCCTGTACCAGCCGGGCGCCGGGTTTGATGCCTGGCGCGTACCGACCGACTGCAGCGCGCTGGCCGAACTGGCGGATCGCGAATGCACTAGCCTTGACGACAGCCATTCGCTGGACGCGCAAGGCCTGATGCAGTTGCTGGAACGCTGTGACGCCATCCGCCAGCCAGCGCGCTTTGCCGACCTGCTGCTGGCCTTCGCTTGCGGGGCGCATGTCCAACGCAGACTGGACAACGCCGACCCTGCGGCAGACCAAAAGCAGCGCCTGGCAGTCCGCGACCACTTGCTGGCCGTATTAACCGCCGCGCAAGCAGTTGCCACCCAACCGATTGCCGCCCGTGCCCAGGCGGATGGCGCAAGCGGACCCCGAATTGGCGAGTTGATTCGAGCCGCACGGCGCGCGGCAATTGCTCATTGGCTGTTGACCAGCGCCAGCGCACCCTAGCAGCCTGTCGGACTTATGGAACGTCGGCTGCGAATCGACCGCAGCGGTCCATTTTTTACCGCATTTTTGACCCATAGCGGAGCTATGGGCCTGCAAATCCGGTAAAAACTGTCCTCGCTGGGGCCGATTCTCGCTATCGACGCCATAAGTCCGACAGGCTGCTAGTCGCCCACCCCGAAAACGGATTCAAAACAGCCGGGACAGCCCGCTGGCCAGAAAGCTCAGCAGCAGCGTGGTGGACAGTGGCAGAAACCATTCGCGCCCGAACAGCCTGAACCGAAAGTCACCTGGAAGTTTGCCAAAACCAAGACGAC
>JANOMD010000137.1:0-1686 GCA_031420135.1 Rhodoferax sp.
GTGGCAAGTGGCGCCAAGCCCAGCAAGTAGGCTGCCACGACCGTGGCGAGGCCCACTTTTACGATGATTTCCAGTGGGTGCGCAAAGTAAGCCCCCACCAGGTCGACACGTTTGGCGCCATGGTGCAATTGGTGCAGGCCCAGCCACAATGGCGTGAAGCGGTGCATGGCGCGATGCAGCCAGTAGCCAAAAAAAGTGGTTGCCAAGATCCCTACCGGAACACCCCACAAACCGAGGTCACTGAAATCAAAAATGCTGTGTTGTTTTAACCAGGTGACCGGGATAGCCTGCTTGGGGGCTTTGCCTCCCAATGGTTTTTGTCATAATTATTTCATCATTTCATGAAATAATAAAGTTATGAATGCATCCACAACCGTTTTGGCATTGAGCGCCTTGGCGCACGACGCGCGTTTGGCTGTTTTCAAACTGCTGGTTCAGGCTGGGCCGGAAGGGCTTGCGGCAGGCATCATCGCCACGCGCTTGGAGATGGCACCGCCCGCGCTGTCGTTTCATCTGAAAGAGTTGACCCACGCCGGGCTGCTGGTGCAACGGCCCGAAGGCAGAAAAATCCACTACAGCGCCAATTTCAACTCAATGAATGACTTGATCGCCTACCTGACGGAAAACTGCTGCCAGGGCGCGGCTTGCGAACTGACTGCCACCGCCGAAGATTGCTGCTGACCCATCTCGCCATCGCGCCATCTCTCCATCCACTCTCGAAAACCCACCTATGACTGAAAGAATTTACAACGTATTGTTTTTGTGTACCGGAAACTCCGCCCGCAGTATTCTTGCCGAGGTTCAGCTTAACGCGCTGGGAAAAGGCCGCTTCAAGGGCTTTTCCGCAGGCAGCTACCCCAATGGCACCGTGAATCCATTTGCCATTGAATTCCTGACGAAGACTGGCTACCCCGTCGATGGTCTTCGCAGCAAATCCTGGGATGAATTTGCGGTGCCAGGCGCGCCCGTGATGGACTACGTGCTGACGGTCTGTGACCAGGCCGCAGGTGAGCAGTGTCCGTTTTGGCCGGGCCAGCCGATGTCTGCGCACTGGGGTGTTCCAGACCCTGCAGCGGTTGAAGGTACCGATGACCAAAAGCGCCATGCATTCAGGGACGCAGCTAGCAGACTGCGAAAGCGGATTGAGCTTTTCACCGCCTTGCCCGCTGCTTCTTTGGACCGCATGAGCCTTAAATCTCACTTGGACGATATCGGAAAAACCGTGTGATCAGCGAAGTGAACTTGAGGAAGGCGGTTTTTGCAGAGTTCATCGGCACCGCCGCCCTGCTGTGCGCTGTCATCGGCTCCGGCATCATGGCAGAGCGACTGAGCGGCGGCAACAACGGCGTGGCGCTGCTGGCCAACACGCTGGCCACGGTGTTCGCGCTCTACGTGCTGATTGAAACGCTGGGCCCTATCAGCGGTGCGCATTTCAACCCGGTGGTCACGCTGGCTATCTGGTCAAAAGGCATCTTATCTACCAAAAATAGTGCATGGATAGCTATTATATATATAGCATTTCAGCTGCTCGGTGCGGTGGCGGGAGCCTGGCTTGCGCATCTGATGTTTGATTTGCCCATCCTTCAATTTAGCGCCAAACTGCGCGGTGGCTTTGACGTGGCGGGCCAGTTCACGGGTTGGGGCCAATGGGTGGCTGAAGGGGTGGCCACCGCCGGATTGATTTTC
>JANOMD010000138.1:0-11284 GCA_031420135.1 Rhodoferax sp.
CTGCCGTTGCGCTTCTTAGCTTCAGGTGTCATCAGGATCTCCGGATGACAGTTTGCTCCTTGAACTAAGGTCTGGAAATCGGGGTCCACTTCACAAGGCATTGCACGAAAACAAAAGACAACTCTTCGCCGCCGCAATACACTTCGTGCAGCCCTGCATGGCGTTCGCCATTCTGAGTGCCCGCGCACGTTACCGTCGCTGCCCAAAATGCAGTCACCGTCATTTGGAGAACCCGACCCCATGAACGCACCACTACCCGAACACATCCGCAAGGCACTTGAAACGGCCACGCTGGACGACAAATACAGCCTGGACTATGGTCGCGCTTTCATGAGCGGCGTGCAGGCGTTAGTCAAGCTGCCGATGTTGCAGCAGTTGCGCGACAAACTGGCCGGCAAAAATACCGCCGGCTTCATCAGTGGTTACCGCGGCTCACCCTTGGGGGGCTATGACCAGGCGCTGTGGAAGGCCGAGAAATTCCTCAAGGCGCAGAACATCACCTTCCAGCCCGGCGTGAACGAGGAGCTTGCCGCCACGGCCTTGTGGGGCACCCAGCAACTAGGCTTTGCGCCACCGGGCAGCAACAAGTTCGACGGTGTTTTCGGCATCTGGTACGGCAAGGGCCCGGGCGTGGATCGATGCTCGGATGTGTTCAAGCACGCCAACATGGCCGGCACCACTGAATGGGGCGGCGTGATTGCCGTGGCGGGGGATGACCACATCTCCAAAAGCTCGACCGCTGCGCACCAGAGCGACCATATTTTCAAAGCCTGCGGTACCCCGGTGTTCTTCCCGGCCAGCGTGCAGGAAATTCTCGATTTGGGCATTCACGCCTTTGCCATGAGCCGCTTTTCGGGCGTGTGGGCAGGCATGAAGACGATTCAGGAAATTGTCGAATCCAGCGCCACGGCGATGATCGACCCCGAGCGGGTTGACATCAAGATCCCGACCGATTTTGTGATGCCGCCGGGCGGCCTGCACATCCGCTGGCCGGATGGCGCGCTGGACCAGGAAGCGCGGCTGTTTGATTACAAGTGGTACGCAGCGCTCGCCTACATTCGCGCCAACCGGCTTAACTACAACGTGATCGAAGGCAGGAACGACCGCTTTGGCCTGATCGCCAGCGGCAAGGCCTACAACGACACGCGCCAGGCATTGATCGATCTGGGGCTGGACGATGCCAGCTGCCAGCGCCTTGGCATCCGCCTGCACAAAGTCGGCGTGGTGTGGCCGCTGGAGGCACAACTGACGCGCGAATTCGCCACCGGGCTGCAGGAAATTCTGGTCGTGGAAGAAAAGCGCCAGGTCATCGAATACCAATTGAAGGAAGAGCTGTACAACTGGCGCGCCGACGTTCGGCCCACGGTGCTTGGCAAATTCAATGAGGTGGACGACGCAGACCATTACGGCAGCGGCGGCGAGTGGTCGATGCCCAACCCCAGTGCCAACACGCTGCTGCGCGCCAAAGCAGATTTGACCCCCGCCATCATCGCCCGCGCCATCGCACAGCGGCTGAAGAAAATGGGGGTGGATGCCGACACGCAGGCCCGCATGGACGCCCAACTGGCCATTCTGGACGCCAAGGACGCGTCCATGAAGGTGCTGGAAATCACCGGCGTCAAGGGCGCAGACCGCCAGCCCTGGTTCTGCTCCGGTTGCCCGCACAGCACCTCCACCAAAGTGCCCGAGGGCTCGCGCGCCATGGCCGGCATTGGCTGCCATTTCATGAGCATCTGGATGGACCGCGCCACCGTCGGCTTCACCCAGATGGGCGGCGAGGGCGTGCCGTGGGTCGGGCAGCAACCCTTCAGCCACGACCAGCACATGTTCGCCAACCTGGGTGATGGCACCTACTTCCACAGCGGGATGATGGCAGTGCGCCAGGCGATTGCCGCGGGCGTGAACATCACTTACAAAATTTTGTACAACGACGCGGTCGCCATGACCGGTGGGCAGCCCGTGGGCGAGCGGCCTGAGGGGCACTCGGTCGCGCAAATCGCGCAGTCGATGCGGGCTGAAGGCGCCATGAAAATCGTGATCGTCACCGACGAACCCGAAAAATATGACGACATCACGCTGGTGGCCGACGTTGAGGTGCGGCATCGGGATGAGCTCGATACCATTCAAAAGCAGTTTCGCTCCATCTTGGGCACGACAGTCATCATTTACGACCAGACTTGCGCCACCGAAAAACGCCGTCGCCGCAAACGCGGCACGATGGTAGACCCAGCCAAACGGGTGGTCATCAACGAACTGGTCTGCGAAGGCTGCGGCGACTGCGGTGTGCAGAGCAATTGCCTGAGCGTAGAACCGCTGGAAACCGAGTTTGGCCGCAAGCGCCAGATCAACCAAAGCACCTGCAACAAAGACTTTTCCTGTGTCAAAGGCTTTTGCCCCAGCTTTGTGACGGTCGAAGGCGGACAGCTCAAGAAAAAGTCCAAAGCACAGGCCAACGCGTTCCCCTCGCCGTTTGAGCTGGGTGCCTTGCCAGAACCGGAATTCGCCCACCTGCAGCGGGCCAAGGTGAATGGCGAAACACCGGTGTGGGGCATCGTGGTGGCGGGCGTTGGTGGCACCGGGGTCATCACCATTGGTCAACTGCTGGGCGTGGCGGCGCATCTGGAGGGCAAGGGGATCGTGACGCAGGACGCCGGCGGGCTGGCGCAAAAAGGCGGCGCGACCTGGAGCTATGTGCTGATCGGCGACCGGCAGGATGACATTCGCACCACCCGTGTCGGCACGGCGGCGGCAGACTTGGTGATCGGCTGCGACCCGATTGTTACCGTGGCCAAGGAAACGCTGCAGCGCATGCTGGGTTCCCGCACCCACGTCGCACTCAATTCCAACAGCACACCGACGGCTGCCTTTGTCAAGAACGCCAACTGGCAGAACCCGGCCGCGCAATGCGTGCAGGAAATCAAAGGCGTGGTGGGCGAGGCCTATGTCGGTGTATTTGATGCTGACGCGGCCTCCACCAGCCTGCTGGGCGACAGCATTTACACCAATCCGATGCTGCTGGGCTACGCCTGGCAAAAAGGCTGGATTCCGCTGGACAAGGCGTCGCTGCTGCGGGCGATGGAGCTCAATGCGGTGGCTGTGCCGCAAAACAAGGCGGCCTTCGAGTGGGGCTGCCGCGCTGCGCATGATCTGGCAGCGGTGCAAAAACTGCTCACACCGGCCAACGTGATTGAGTTCAAAAAGCGCGAATCATTGGCAACGGTCATTGCGTCAAGGGTTGAATTTTTGACCGGCTACCAGGACGCTGCCTACGCGCAAACCTACCAGGCATTGGTTCAAAAGGTCCAGCTGGCCGAAGAAAAATTGGCTGTCAAGCATTTGCCGCTGTCCGAAGCGGAGGCACGTTACCTGTTCAAGTTGATGGCCTACAAGGACGAGTACGAGGTCGCACGCCTGCACACCGACCCAGCCTTTCACCAGCGCATCCATGCCATGTTTGAAGGCGACTTCAAGCTCAATTACCACTTGGCACCGCCCTTGATAGCCAAGCGGAATGACAAGGGCGAGTTGCAGAAGCAAAAGTTTGGCCCGAGCATGTTGACTGCTTTCAAGCTGCTGGCACGCCTTAAAGGCCTGCGCGGAGGCGCGTTTGATCTGTTTGGTAAAACCGCAGAGCGGCGTGAGGAGCGGGCGTTGATCGCTGAGTACACCGCCAGCATCGATGAAGTGCTGGTCGGCTTGAGCACGGCCAACCATGCGCAGGCCGTTGAAATTGCCCGAATCCCTGACCAGATCAAGGGTTTTGGGCATGTGAAAGCGCGCAACCTCAGCGCGGCGCGGGTCAAATGGAACGCGCTGATGGCCGCATTTCGCAACCCGCAAGCGCTGCAGCAGGCCGCCTGAAATCTGCGCTTCTCCGGTCTTGGCTGAAGCGCGGGCCGCGCTGGCTGGGACTCGGCTTGCAACAGCAAGCCGATGACTCAGTCCAGCTATTTTTTTTGAAGCGAAACGGCGACAAACACGCCGTTTACAATGCCGGGTTATGTGCTGCATGCCGCTTGGCGGACGTGTCGCGTCGGTGTCCGTTGTTTTTGTTTTGTTTTCGTTTTTGAGTCATGGAGTTGCCTGTGTTTATTTCTTCCGCTTTTGCCCAAACCGCCCCTGCCGCTGCTGCTGGAGGCGACATGCAGTCGTCCATGATGAGCATGTTGCCACTGGTCTTGATGTTTGTCGTGCTCTACTTTGTGATGATCCGTCCCCAGATGAAAAAGCAGAAGGAACACCGCAGCATGATTGAGGCGCTGGCCAAGGGCGACGAAATTGTCACCGGCGGGGGCATGCTGGGCAAGGTCAGCAAGCTGGGCGACGGCTACCTGAGTCTGGAAATCGCCAATGGCGTTGAAGTCCAGGTGCAACGCAGCGCCGTGATTCAGGTGCTGCCCAAAGGAACCATCAAGTAGCCGCGCGATCCACCCCGTTGTGAGCCGGTAAATCATGAATCGTTACTCGATCTGGAAATACGCAGTCATCCTGATTGCGCTGGTGGTGGGTGCCTTGTACACACTGCCCAATTTTTTTGGCGAAGCGCCGGCGGTGCAGGTGTCAGCGGCCAAGGCCTCCATCAAGATTGACAGCAGCACGCTGACGCGTGTGACCGAGGCGCTCAAGGCGGCGGACATCAAGGCTGAGGGGATCGCCCTGGAAGGAACCTCCGTCAAGGCGCGTTTCGATTCTTCCGAAGTCCAGCTCAAGGCCAAGGATGTCATTCAGAAGGCGCTGGTGCCGGATCCAGCCAATTCGGGCTACGTTGTGGCACTCAACCTGCTTTCCCGTTCGCCCGCCTGGCTGTCATCGCTGGGTGCTGCGCCCATGTATTTGGGACTTGATCTGCGCGGCGGTGTGCACTTCATGCTGCAAGTTGACATGCAGGCGGCGTTGACCAAAAAAGCCGAATCTCTGTCAGGTGATATTCGCACGGCATTGCGTGAAAAGAACGTCCGGCACAGCGGCATCGCGCGCAGTGGCCAGTTGATTGAAATCAAGTTTCGTGACATGGCTACGCTGGACGCCGCAAAACGCGTGATCCAGGACCAGTTTTCCGACCTGGACCTGATAGACGCGCCAGACGGCACCGAATTCAAGCTGACGGCGTCGATCAAGCCGGTGTCAGCGCGGTCTGTGCAGGACCAGGCGCTCAAGCAGAACATCACCACCTTGCACAACCGCATCAACGAACTGGGCGTGTCCGAGCCGGTGATCCAGCAGCAAGGCCTGGATCGCATCGTCGTGCAACTGCCGGGTGTGCAGGACACCGCCAAGGCCAAGGACATTCTGGGCCGCACCGCGACGCTTGAAGTGCGCATGGTGGATGAATCTGCCGAAGCACGTGGTGCGGAATCTGGCACCAGCGCGGTTCCGTTTGGCAGTGAGCGCTTTCTGGAGCGCAACGGGCAGGCCGTGATTGTGAAAAAGCAGGTTATTTTCACCGGCGACAACCTGACCGATGCGCAACCCGGCTTTGACAACCAGACCCAGGAAGCCGCTGTGCACCTGACGCTGGACGCCAAGGGCGCGCGCATTTTCAGGGACGTGACGCGTGAGAGCGTCGGCAAGCGCATGGCGATTCTGCTGTTCGAGAAGGGCAAGGGCGAGGTCGTGACTGCGCCCGTGATCCGCTCGGAGATTTCCGGCGGGCGCGTCCAGATCTCCGGCCGCATGACCACCGTTGAGGCAGCCGATACCGCCTTGCTGCTGCGGGCCGGTTCGCTTGCGGCGCCCATGGAGATCATTGAGGAGTTGACTATTGGCCCAAGCCTGGGGGCGGAAAATATCGCCAAAGGTTTCAGCAGCGTGGCGTGGGGCTTCCTTGCGGTGACTGCTTTCATGTGCATTTACTACATGCTGTTTGGCATGTTTTCCAGCATTGCACTGGCCTTCAACTTGTTATTGCTGGTTGCCATGTTGTCGATGCTGCAGGCAACGCTGACGCTGCCGGGCATGGCTGCCATGGCTTTGGTGCTGGGTATGGCGATTGATGCCAACGTGCTGATCAACGAGCGGGTGCGTGAAGAGCTGCGCAACGGCGCTTCACCGCAGGCGGCGATTCACACCGGTTACGACCGCGCGTGGGCCACGATTCTGGACTCCAACGTCACCACGCTGATTGCCGGGCTGGCGCTGCTGGCGTTCGGCTCGGGCCCAGTGCGCGGTTTTGCCGTGGTGCACTGCCTGGGCATCCTGACCAGCATGTTCTCAGGCGTTTTCTTCTCCCGGGGGCTGGTCAACTTGTGGTATGGCAGGCAAAATAAGCTCAAGAGCGTGTCGATTGGAACCGTTTGGCGGCCAAACCCTAAAAATCAGGGCCAGGACGCGCCGGTTGCGAATTCGGTTGCGGTGCCTGGAAATCTGGGGGCCGGTTTGGGCAATGGTTTAGGCAATGGTTTAGAGAAAAGTCTGGTTGACGGGGCTAAGGGAAGGATTGGTTAAGCATGGAGTTTTTCAAGATTCAGCGGGACATTCCGTTCATGCGCAATGCGCTGGTTTTCAACCTCGTTTCGCTGGCCACCTTTTTGGCTGCGGTTTTCTTTTTGTTCTCGCGCGGGCTTCACCTGTCGGTGGAGTTCACCGGCGGCACATTGATGCAGGTGAGTTACTCGCAGCCGGCTGATCTCAATTCAGTTCGGTCAACCGTTGCGGGTCTGGGGTTCAACGACGTCCAGGTCCAAAATTTCGGCACCGCGCGCGATGTGCTGATTCGCATGCCCGCCACGAAAGGCGTCAGCTCGGCGCAGCAAAGTGACAAGGTGATGGCCTCCCTCAAGGCGGCGGATGCCACGGTTGAGCTGCGGCGCACCGAGTTTGTGGGCCCGCAGGTGGGCGATGAGCTGGCCACCGATGGCCTCAAGGCGCTGGCCTTCGTGGTGGCGGGCATCATGATTTACCTGGCGATCCGCTTCGAGTGGAAGTTTGCCGTGGCGGCCATCGTTGCCAACTTGCATGACGTGATCATCATCCTGGGGTTTTTCGCATTTTTCCAGTGGGAGTTTTCACTCCCTGTGCTGGCGGCCGTGCTGGCGGTGCTGGGCTACTCGGTGAACGAGTCAGTGGTGATTTTTGACCGGATTCGCGAGAACTTCCGGCGCTATCGAAAGATGAACACGGTCGAAATCATTGACAACGCCATCACCTCGACCATCAGCCGGACCATCATCACCCATGGCTCCACGCAGCTGATGGTGTTGTCCATGCTGCTGTTTGGCGGTCCGACTCTGCATTATTTTGCGTTGGCACTGACGATTGGCATTTTGTTTGGCATTTATTCCTCGGTGTTTGTGGCCGCAGCCATAGCGATGTGGCTGGGCATTAAACGTGAAGATCTGGTCAAAGGCCCCGGTAAAAAGGGCGAGGACCCGAATGACCCCAACGCCGGGGCCACGGTGTAAGGCAGTCTTGCAGAACAATGGCAACAGAACGCCCACTGACGCGCGCTCAACTGGCGGCTGAAACGCGCAAGCGGTTTGTCGCCGAGGCCGGGCGAGCCATGGCGGAAATCAGCTCGGCAGTCCAGGACCGGCTGACGACGCTGATGAATGAGGCCGCAGCCGTGCGGGAAATGCATAGTCGGCGTGATGCCTGGACAGCCTATCAGCGCGCGCGCGGCCCGTGGCTGGATGGAACTGTGAAAGCCTGGCAAAAGGCCATGCTGCCCCCCACCAGCACCGCCCGCGTTCAATTGGCCGAAGAAAATCTCCAACTGGTTGACACCGATGTCACCGAAAACAAGATTCTCGCGTCCCGCCTGACGCGGGGGTTGATTGAAAAAGTCAGCGCGCCGATGGACGACCTGCGCGTGCGCATCAAGCAGCTTGAAGACACCGAAGACTTCGATGCTCAGGATATTTTTCGCCCTGACGTGCTGATGTTGGCGCTGATCGAGCAGTGGGCGGCAACTGGCATGCCGCGCGACTCCTGGGTGATGGTTCATGAGGTTGCTCTGCGCCTGATATCAGACCGGTTTCTGGCGATTTACAACCAGTGCAACGAGTTCCTGATTCAGCGCGGTGTGCTGCCCGTCATTGCCCTGAAAGACCGGGTAAAGCGCCTGGCCAACGGCAAGCCATTTACATCTGTGCGTGGTGGACTTCGGCCGCCCGGCCAAGCACAGGCGCCCAATTCGACCTTTGGCATTGATGTCAGCGGTTTTGGGCCCAGTCGCTCCGGCGATGCCGCCATCACGCGTCAAAGCGGCGTGGGCAAGCCCGCCAGCCCCGCTCAACGGCGCACCGATGAGGCATTTGGTGGCCGATTGGGTTGGGGTGGCGACGCGCCCGGCAGCGGCAATGCGCCGCTGCCACAGCCGTCGGGATCGCGCTCGCTTGAGCCTGGATCCTCCGGTCAACGCCTGCAACAATCCGGTTACGGACAAGCGCATGAGGAAACCCGCATGTTGACCGCCACGACGCCGTTGGCGCGGGCGCGAAGTCGGGCGCAAGGGGTGTTGGGCCAGCTCAAGCGATTGCTGATTGGTCGAGTTGGCCCGGAAGCCGAAAACACGTCCTACCAGAATCCGTCGCCCGCGCTGGCGGCGGCAATGGCGCCTCGACCGGCGCCTGGTCGCCAGGAAATGGAGTTCGCCAACACCGAGTTGTACGAGTACACGCCAGCCGGCGTTGCCCGCGTGGCCGGACGGCTGCGCGAGCAAACCACCGAACTTAAAAAGAAGGCAGAAACCAAAGGTGAAAAAGCCACCATCGAGATCGTCGCCCTGATGTTCCAGGCGATCTTGCAGGAAGACCGTATTCCACCCAGTATCCGGGTCTGGTTCGCACGCCTGCAAATGCCGGTGCTGCGGGTGGCGCTGGAAGAGCCGGATTTTTTTGGCACCCTGAACCATCCGGCGCGCCAACTGATTGACCGCATGGGCTCTTGCGTCATGGGTTTTGAGGCCAGTGAAGTCCAGGGGGGGGCGCTGGAGACCGAAGTCAAGCGCGTCGTACAGGTGATCGAACAATACCCTGAAACCGGCAAACGCGTGTATCAACTGGTCTACGACGAGTTTCAAAAGTTCATTGCCAGGTTTTTGACCGAAAAAAGCGCCACTCAAAAAATAGTCAGCGTGGCACAGCAGGTTGAGCAAAAGGAAACGCTCACGATCCAGTACACGATCGAAATGCGCAACATGCTGCGGGAAATGCCGGTGCGGGAAGAGATACGTGAATTTCTGTTCAAAGTGTGGGCTGAGGTGCTTGCCGTGGCGGCAGTGCGCAAAGGCCCGCAGCACGCTGAAACCCTGGACCTCAAAAAATCTTCCACCGATCTGGTTTGGGCTGCCAGTGCTAAACCAAACCGGAGTGACCGGGCCAGGGTGATTGCTGATTTGCCCAAATTGCTGCAGCGGCTGCGAGCCGGCATGACCCTGCTTGGCTTGCCGCCGTCTCAGCAGGACGCGCACATCAAAACGATCAGCGATACGCTGGCCGACGCATTCATGTCCAAGACCCAGGCGATTCCGCAGGCACAGATTGAAGCGATGGCCAAGCGCCTGGTCAACCTGGAAGATTTTGTCTCTGAAGACGGCATGGGCGACCTGCCGCTGGATGCCGACAGCATTGAGATCATGCTGGGGATTGACGCTGCCAGCATTGACGTTATTGCCGACGGCGGCTCCAAACCCACCAACGCCATGCTGGCGTGGGCCCAGGAGCTGCAAGTTGGTGCCTGGTTCACGCTGGACCACAGCGGTCACGTCAAACTGGTTCAATTTGCGTGGCGAAGTGATCGCAAACACCTGAATCTGTTTGCCTCCAGTGACGGGCACAGCTACCTGATTCAGGCCGGGCGCCTGGCGGCCTATTTGCAGGCCGGTTTGTTGCTGCCGCAAGAGGAAGAAACCCTGACTGTGCGCGCCACGCGTGACGCTCTGGCCAAACTTGAGGCCAACCCCGAGCGATTGCTGGGTTGATTGGGAGATTGAGTGCCGTGTCAGTGCGCAAGGCGGTCGCTGGCGTCGTCGCAGAGTTCGTCAAGCACCAGCGCGTCTGGCTCGGCGCCAAAGCTCCAGTAAACCATCAGCACGATGATTTTGAGGTCATCAAGCGCCAAAGGGTTGCCAGGTGCCGCCATGGCGCGGTCGATGGCGATTTCCCGCATATTGGCCGGCAACACGCCCTCGGCCTCAAGGAAACAGACAAAGCCCAGTGACTCGCGGCCTAAATGGGTCTGCTCTGCAATCGAGTAAATGCGCATACTGCCGCTCGACTGAGAAGCTGCGCTGTTCGCAGGCAGTGTCGCGGTGCGCTCATTGAGCGCAACAGACGACGGGGTGCCGTCGTTTGAACTGCCGACGCCAGAGGTTGTTCGGGTGCCACTGGAGGCAATATTCAGATCGCTCAGCCAGGTCAAGGCGCTGGCAATTTCGTCTGGCTCGAAGCCGGCATGGTTGAGCTTGCGTTCAAGGTGTTCCCACTCGGGGCAATCCTCACCACTCCAATAATTTTCATAAACGAAGGCGAGCACTTCAAACATGGCTTCAATATAGCGCAGTTTTTCACCCTGCGCGTGCCGTGGGTCAGCCGAGCACCTGGCTGTAGTTCAAGCCCTGGGTTTGTGCAAACGTGGGTACTGCGGACGAACTTACCGCTGATTCCGGCATCGTGACCGCAATTCCGTCTGCCCCGGTGCACCAGCACCTTGTCCATCACCACCTGAAAGAACAGCGGACTGACCAGGCCAAACAGTTGCAGCATGAAGGAGTTCAGCAGCAACTCGCCCAACAGCTTGCGATACTTGACCATCGCCGGGCTACGCCGTGCCAATGCGCTGAAACAGGCCGCCGGGCAGGCGTGCAAGCTGCCCATCCAATTCCAGTGTCATCAGGCGGGCTTGCAGGGATGGCGTGTCCAGACCGGTTCGCGCCTGCAGGGCGTCCAGGCTGACCGGGTCATAGCCAAGGGCCTGAATCAGGGCATCGGTTTCATCCAGGGGTTCGGGTGAGATTGAATCAGCATGTTGAAACGGTTTTGCCGATGTGCCGTAGCCGGGTTTCAAGTCTTCCAGAATGTCCTGCACCGTTTCGACCAATTTGGCACCTTGTCGAATCAGGGCATGGCAACCCCGCGATAGCCCCGAGTGGATCGAGCCCGGAATCGCAAAAACTTCTTTACCCTGCTCAGCCGCCAGACGCGCAGTGATCAATGAGCCGGACTGCAGCGCTGCCTCGACCACCAGCGTACCTTGGGCCAGACCCGCAATGATGCGGTTTCGCTTGGGAAAATTGGCTGGCAGCGGCGGCGTCCCCAAGTGGTACTCGCTCACAATCAAGCCGTGC
>JANOMD010000139.1:0-2022 GCA_031420135.1 Rhodoferax sp.
GGGCCTGCACCAATTGCACCATGGCGCCAAACGTGTCGACCTGGTGGGGGCTTACTTTGCGCACCCACTGGAAATCATCGTAAAAGTGGGCCTCGCCACGGTCGTGGCAGCCTACTTGCTGGGCTTGGCGCCACTTGCCACTGCGCTGGCGGGGGTTTTTACGGGATTGACCAGCTTGTTTCAGCACACCAACATCGCCACGCCGCGATGGTTAGGCTATCTCGTGCAACGGCCCGAGTCGCACTGCCTGCACCATGAGCACAACTCCCAAGGCCGCAACTACAGCGATTTGCCGCTATGGGATATGGTGTTTGGCAGCTTCAAGAACCCACAGAACTTTGACGGCAAGGTCGGGTTTCAGTTGAACAGCGGCCCCAGCGTGAAGGACATGCTGCTCATGCGCGATGTCAACGCCGCACGAACGAACCCACCAACAGTGGCTCCAACAGGTGACGGGGTAGATGTAGGAAGATCAACCCTTTAAACGTGCCATCACAGGAATTTCAAATTACGTCGCTAAGCTCAAGCCCGGCTGGAATTCAGACTGCTTCAAGCCGCCAGCTTCGCACTGGCCAGCCGATTCAGGCTAACCCCTTGCTCAGCAGCCATCAGCGCCAGTTGACGGTGAACCATCGGCGGGATGCGCACGCGAAATTCGCCGCTGTAGTTCTTTTCGGCCAACGCGGCTGGCACTGCCTCGCCGCTGGCATGCATATCTGCCACTACTTCGGCCACTACTTTTTGAATGCCTTTGAGAGCAGCCCCGGGTGTTGTCGCCAGCCAGCTCAAAGATGGAAATTCGGCGCAAAGGGCGACGTGCTCGTTGTCTTCGGGTGACCAGGTCACTCGGTAGGTGTAGTGTTGAATGTTCATGATTTACCTTCCAGCTTGTTGATGGCTTGCAGGACTTGCTTGACCTGGTAGGGCTTGGCTTTGCCTTTGGCGTTTTGAATGTTGACGCGCGGATCGCCGGGCCACGGAGTTTTGAAAATGGCGTGACTGCTGCCGTCTTGCCGGGGCTTGCCAAAGTAGGTTTGACACACCTTTTTCAAATCGTTGAAGCTGACGTTTGCGGACTCATCGCGCATTTGAATCAGCAGTTTTTCGATGTTCGACATGTTTACTCTATGGTGTCATTAATGGCACCATTTGTCAAGTAGACAATAAGAGGCTGGCCATGTTCATGTGTGACCCCATTTTCATGTGACCCCATCTTCATCCGCAAGCGCACCACGCTGGGCCGTTTTGCACACGAGAGCGGAGTGTTTGGCAAAGTGGTTGAAGGCAAACCGCTGGCCGTTTACATGGGTGACGATTCGCGCGGTGAGTACATCTACAAGTTTGTATCCGCCGCCAACTGGTCTGGCGCAGACTACTCTTCTGCCCACCGCATCACCACCGGCGACAAGTACCTGGACAGCGGCAAACTGTATGTTGCCAAGTACAACGCCGACGGCACCGGCCAGTGGATCGAACTGAGCCTGAGCAACGCAGCCGTAGCAGCCGCCACCAACTACAAGTTTGCCGACAGTGGCGACGTGGCCATGAACAGCCGCTTGGCCGCCGATGCCGTGGGTGCGACCCGCATGGACCGCCCGGAGTGGAGTGCCGTCCACCCTGCCAGCGGTGAGATTTACTACACGCTGACCAACAACGCCAACCGCAAGCTGTCGCCCACTGGGTCGCAGCAAGGCCTGGACGCCGTCAACCCGAAGACCGGTTTCGCCTTCATCCAGACCGATGACGGCGCCTACACCGATGTCACGAATTGCATGATGCTGATTGGCCGCACCGGTGCGGTCGGCGATGGCACCACGCCGACCTTGACGTACACCAAGGCCGACGGCAACCGGCTGGACATCACTGCACGGGTGGGAGCCAAGCCCACGGTGGACACGCTGCGCCGCTTTTTGGTGGGTCCGGTGGATTGTGAAATCACCGGCTGCGCCGAGACGCCGGATGGCAAAACCATCTTCGTCAACATCCAGCACCCCGGTGAAGCCATTGCCAAGGCTGACATTG
>JANOMD010000140.1:0-5725 GCA_031420135.1 Rhodoferax sp.
TCTGTCGCCATGTTGGCACCGTGGATGGAGGCAATGCTGTTGATACGGCCTGGAAATTCCGCCGCAGCCCACATCACAAAAGGCCCGCTCATGCAGTAGCCGACCATGCCCACGCGGGCTGCGTTGGCCTCGGGTTGGGCATCGGCAAACTTCAGCAAGGCAGCGGTGTCCACCAACGTCGTGCGACGATCCAGCGAATCCATGAAGATGAACATCTCAGCCATGGCGGGCTCAGTGCGCTCCTTCAGCCAGAAGTCGCGCGAGTTGCGGTAGTAGAGGTTGGGCAAGATCACGTAGTAACCTACCGAGGCCAGCCTTCGTGCCATGTCGTGCAGCTCTTCGCGCTTGCCCGGCGCGTCCATGTAAAACAGCACGACGGGATGTGGTCCGTTTTCATCGGGGTAGACGATGAAGGTATTCATGGCACCGTCGGCGGTGGGAATGTCCAGGTGTTTTTCGATCATGGCTTGGTTTCTGGTCCTGTTGTGTTGGGTTGAGATAAAGCGAGGCCTTGACTTTATACCGCCACACGCCGGTTGCAGCGGGGGCGTGTGAAAATCAGGCCAAAGAAGCCCGATCCCGTTCACCTGATAAATCAGTTCACACCATGACCCTCCCGTTTGCAGCCCGACTTCAGAACGTCGAAACCTCCGCCATCCGTGAACTTTTCAAGCTCCTGGGCAAGCCCGGCATCATCAGCTTTGCAGGCGGGTTCCCGGACCCAGCTTTGTTTGACGTGGAAGGCATCCGCCAGGCGACTCAAATGGCGTTGAGTGACGCCACGGCCGGCCCGGTGCTGCAATATGGCGCGACAGAAGGCTGGAACCCACTGCGTGATGCCTTGAGCGGCTACATGGCCAAAAAAGGCATCACCGCCACACCCGCAGAGATCATCACCACGACGGGCAGCCAGCAAGCACTGGACCTGATTGGCAAAACCATGATCGACCCCGGCGACAAGGTCATCGTGGAAGGCCCCACGTTTTTGGCCACCATCCAGTGCTTTCGCCTGTACGGCGCCGACATTGTGAGCGCGCCGATTGACGCCGACGGCGTGCGTGTGGACGAGCTCGAGCGACTCATCGTCGAGCACAACCCCAAATTCATCTACCTCATACCCACCTTTGGCAACCCCAGCGGTGCCATGCTCAGCCTGGCGCGCCGCAAGCGCGTGCTGGAGCTGGCCGTGCAATACCAGGTGCTGGTGGTGGAAGACGACCCTTATGGTGAGCTGTACTTTGGTGAACCACCGCCGCCCAGCCTGCTGGCATTGAGCGACAGCGTAGCGGGCTCACGCGAATGGATTGCCTACTGCGGCTCCTTCAGCAAAGTGCTAAGCCCCGGCCTGCGCGTGGGCTGGATGATTGCGCGGCCGCAACTGCTGGCCAACGCCGTCATGTGCAAGCAGTTTAGCGACGCCCACACCAGCAATTTGACGCAAGCCATCGCCGCGAACTACCTTGGCCTGAACCGCATGGATGCGGCACTTGCCGTGGTTCGCAAAACCTACGCAGAACGCGCCCAGACCATGGCCCACTGCCTGAAGAAGGTAATGAACGGCGCCATCACCTTCAATGAACCGCAAGGCGGCATGTTCTTCTGGACCCGCCTGACCGCCCCCGACGCGGATGCTGCCGAATTCGCCAAACGCGCCATCGACAAAGGCGTCGCCTTCGTGCCCGGCACACCGTTTTTTGCAACCCACGCAGACCGTGCGACGCTGCGGCTGAGTTTTGCAACAGCCGATGTCGGGAAGATTGTGGAGGGGGTGGGGCGCTTGGGAAAGGCTTTGAGTGCATAGGCCACCGAGTGTTGCAATTCCACTAGTTTTTATAGGAGTAAGGTTATGGCAATCCCGGACTTCCAGTCACTGATGCTACCGGTGCTCGGCGCGTCGGCAAACGGCGAAGTCAAGATCGGCGACGTTGTTTCAACACTTGGTTTGTCGCTCGGCCTGTCGGAGCGGGAATTGTCGGAACTACTTCCATCCGGAAAACAGACCACCTTTGCCAATAGAGTCAACTGGGCAAAGAGTTACCTCGGCAAAGCTGGTTTGATCACCCTCACTCGACGAGGGTATTTTCAGATAAGTCAGAAGGGCAATGATGTTCTTAAGTCACCCCCTCCATCGATAAATACAAAATTTCTGGAAACACTGGCTGGATTCAAGATTTATCAACCCAGCGTCGGCACTATTAAATCGGTGCCACAAAACTCTACCGTAGTCGACAACTTGACACCGGACGAGAGGATCAGGTCAGCGCGTGATGAACTTGAGGCCACACTTGCTGCAGAACTGCTGGAGAAGATTCTTGCCGCGCCGCCAGTGTTCTTTGAGCGTTTGGTTGTGCAACTGCTAGTCGCGATGGGTTATGGTGGATCTGCTCTGGATGCAGGGCGAGCACTGGGGAAAACCGGTGATGGTGGGGTAGACGGGGTCATCGATCAAGATGCTCTGGGGTTAGATCAGATTTACGTGCAGGCAAAGCGTTACACGGATGTGAAAGTCTCACCTGGTGAGGTACGGGACTTCTTTGGCGCATTGGCGACGTTCAAAGCGTCCAAAGGCCTGTTCGTGACAACTTCGTCTTTTAGCCCCTCGGCTCGCGAAGCGGCAGTGAAGCTCCCCAACAAAATCGTACTTGTTGACAACGTTCAACTGACGCGGCTCATGATTCGTTTTGATATTGGATGCCGAGTTGAAGAGATCGTCTACATCAAGAAAATTGATGAAGAGTTTTTCGAATAGCTCCTCTCCACTCGCATCGCGGCCAGCCCGAGAGCTTTGAGCGTTTCGGTACTGCCTCGCACTAAGAAGAGTAGATTTAGTGACACTTTGTGCTACTATTGATTGAACTTCCGGAGCCAACAATGCTATCCATGCCCCTGCGCAAACAAGGCGGTGCTGCCATCGTCACCATTCCGCCCTCTGTGCTCAAAAGGCTTGACCTGAGAATCGGGACCGAGTTGCAGATGGACGTGCGCGACGGGGCCTTGGTGATGGTCCCGGCCAAGCCCGCCAAACGCAAGCGCTACACGCTGGCGCAGTTGCTGGAAGGCGCGACGCCCAAGGCTGTCAAGGCGCTGAACGATGACACCACTTGGTCGCGGGAAGGTAACGCGGTCGGCCGCGAGCTGGCATGAGTGCCAGCAGTTCGCCCAGACGGGTGCCCCAGCGCGGCGATGTGTATTGGATTGATCCGAACCCGGTCGCTGGCCGTGAGATGCGGGATCGCCACCGTTTTGTGGTGGTCAGTCCAATGGAAATCAACAAACTCGGAGTTTCCATCACCGTCCCAGTGACTTCTGGCGGCGCGTTCGCTCGGCTTAAAGGGCTGACAGTGCCGCTGATGGGTAGCGACACCACGGGCGTGGCCGTGTGCAACCAGGCGCGCTCATTCGACATTCAGGCACGGGTGCTGGCGGGGTCGGCGCGGTACATCGAAACTCTGGATGCAGCAACAGCGGACGAAATTGTCAACCGGCTGGTTAGTGTGTTGGAGCCGGGTTAGCGGGCTTGAAGCCGCCAGCATCGCACTCTCCCAACTGATTTACGCCGATCCTGCGCGCGCAGCCATCAGCGCTGCCGCTGGCGATCAATTGGGTGCCAGCACATGCGTCGTGTGCTAAATCTCAAGCGTATAAACCGCAGCCCGGGCGCGCTCTTCGGTGCTGTGCCCGCGCAACGCCAAATCCCATTCCGGGCCAAGGGCGCCGACTTCAGGGGCGAGGTTTTTGGTCATCACTGCGACTTCTTCGACAGCGGCATCGAACTCGGCGACTTGCTCGTGGTTTTCCAGAAACATCCTTGCCACCATGTAGCCGCCCGAGTCGATCAGGACGAGGTATCGCGCCGGCGGCTGGCGTGGCGAATCGCTGTGCTTTCTCGGTGCTTCCATGCCATAGGTCTGACTCATACCGTCATCTTGCCACACCTCCCAATGAACTTTGCCATTGACCAGCTTCTGCGCATTTTTCAGGTTGGCCTTGTCGTCCATGTGGCAGCTATCGCAGGGTGAATTTTGGGTAATAAATTAACCTGCAGGTTAATTTTTTTGCTCAAAATCCTTTAAAATTCTCAAAAAACCAATGCTTTAGGCCTGTAGCTCTTGTATTATATAGACTATTTGCTATTAAAAACATAGTATCATGGTTCGCAAAAAGTTCGCCCAAAAATTGGCGGGCTCCGCGCTAAATCGTGATGCTGCATTCATAATGAAGGGCGAATGGCCTGTTGGTTTCGCGCTTTTACGCAGCCGTCGTTCGCAGTTTCTTCCCCCTTTTTCTACCAATGGAGTTTTCATGATCCAGTCCCGCCCGCTGTTTGTCCTTACGCTCAATGTTCCAAAAATCGAAGACCTGGGCGTCACGCCTTATGGCGCGCGGAAAATCGCGACGGTCGTGGCCGGGACTTTTGTGGGGGATCGTTTGCGCGGCACGGTGCAGCCGTCACCTGGCGGCGACTGGCTGCTGTTGCGCAGCGATGGCGTGCTGTGTCTGGACGTGCGCATCACTTTGAAGACAGATGATGACGACCTGATTTATATGCGCTACACCGGCATGCGCCACGGCCCGAAGGAGGTGATGGACCGTCTCAACAAGGGCGAAGTGGTAGACCCGGCGCTGTATTACTTTCGCTCAGTTCCGGTGTTTGAGACTTCGTCCGTCAAATACGGCTGGCTCAACCGCGCAGTGTTTGTGGCCACTGGCCGACGTGAGGCCAGCGGCCCGATTTACGACGTTCACGAAATACTTTGAGCGTCGCCTTATTTCCAGGCGAAATGCGGTTGCTCAAAATGCGCCACGCGGGTCATGCGGTCAAGCAGGCAGACTTCGCGGAACTGGTAGAGGATGGCGGCGGTGGGCGCCGCGATCCAGGTGTTTCCCACTGGCATTCGCAACACCGGATGGCTGCTGTGGGCTTCAACTTCAAGCATGGGTGCATCGGTGCGCAGAAATTCGTGCATCGCAATCCGGTGAATGCTCGCCACCTCGGCTTCATTGGGTGACATCTCGCGGGCGCTTCCGGCCCACACCACAACCGGCGTGATTTGGTAGCCAGACCGGGTGACAAAGTCATCCAGTCGCCCCAGGATGTGATGCCCTTCAAGTTGAAGGCCGACTTCTTCGTGCATCTCGCGCAGGGCAGCCTGTTCAGGCGTTTCACCCGCATCGATGCGTCCGCCGGGCAGCGCCCACTGGCCCGCGTGGTTGCGCAGGTGGCCTGCGCGTCGGGTCAGCAGCAGGGCCGCCTGCGTGCTCCACTTCTCCTGGATGGGCATGTGGACCAGATTGGCACCATGCCCTTCCTCGATGATGGCGACGCAAACTGCCGCGCGGCGCAGTGAGCCAGCGATGACCATGGGCGGGAAATCAGGCAAAGGCTCAAACAAACCCAAGCGCTGTGAAATCAGGGCCCTGAGTGGCTCGGTGCATTCCATTCAGTCTTTGTGTTTCATCATGGAATATTGGCCATAGTCTTCGGCGGTGAACTTGCAGTCTTTCACAAGCTTTACAGCCCGGTCGATGCTGGGCTCCATCCATTGGGAGTCATGTCGGGTTGGCCAGGTCTGTGTGATTGTTACGTTGCTCCGCGATGAGTTGTACGAGCCGAACCAGGCTGGCATCGCTGCCAGACGGTCCGATCAGTGAGAGTCCGAGTGGCGCACCCAGGCGCTCACCCATCGGCATTGAGATCTGCGGAAAACCACTCAAACCAGCAATG
>JANOMD010000141.1:0-5146 GCA_031420135.1 Rhodoferax sp.
GCTGCCAGTGATTCAATTTTCAACCGATGGTCAGTTGATTAATAGCTGCTACGGCCACCGCCGCCACCGCCATACCCACCGCCGCCACCGCCACCGCTGCGGCTGCCACCAGCGCCGCCGCCGTAACCACCGCTGCCGCCACCGCCACTGCGGCTGCCACCACCAGCGCCACCACCGTAACCGCCACCGCCACCGCCAGCGCCGCCACCGAAGCCGCCGCCACCGCTGCGCGGTGCACGTGGCTCCATCGGACGGGCTTCGTTCACGACGAGGCCGCGACCACCATACTGCTGGCCATTCATGCCATTGATGGCGGCTTGCGCCTCAGCGTCACTGCCCATTTCCACAAAGCCGAAGCCTTTGGAGCGGCCAGTGTCGCGTTCCATCATGACTTTTGCGCTGGAGACGGTACCGTGCGCTGCGAATGCCTGTTGCAGGTCTTCGTCACGGAAAGAATAGGGCAAGTTGCCCACGTAAAGTTTGTTGCCCATGAAAGGACTCCTCAAAATAACTCAAAACGCGATTTAGTCCGATCACCACTCAACCCACGATCAACAACAAACTTGTCAAGACTTCAAGCAGACGGGAAACTGACTACATACCGCAAACGCGTACGCCAATTCCTCGGCAATACACCCCTATTATGCGCCAACTCAGGAAAAGTACAAACTTTTTTGTGAAATCGTGGCCCAGAAGGGGAAAACTGCCATGAAATCTGCTACAAGAGAAGGTTCACCAGTTGACTTCGCGATCCGGAGTAGAACCAATGCGGTGAATCGACAAGTCTGCGCCTTCGTATTCTTCTTCCTGGCTCAAGCGCAAGCCCATCGTCGCTTTGAGCAAGCCGTACAAGACAAAACCCATCCCAAAAGCCCACGCGACCCCCATCACGGTGCCGATCATTTGCGCTGAAAAACTCACCCCGCCCAAGCCGCCAAGTGCCTTTGCGCCAAAAATGCCGGCCGCCAGCCCGCCCCAAGCGCCACACAGGCCATGCAGTGGCCAAACGCCCAGCACGTCGTCAATTTTCCATTTATTTTGCGTCAGCGTGAACATCACCACAAAAATAGCGCCCGCTACGCCGCCCACCACCAACGCGCCAATCGGATGCATCAGGTCGGAACCGGCGCAGACGGCCACTAGACCCGCCAGCGGACCGTTGTGAATGAAACCAGGGTCGTTTTTACCCAGCGTCAGCGCCACCAGCGTGCCGCCGACCATTGCCATCAACGAATTGACCGCGACCAGGCCCGAAATCTTGTCGATGGTTTGCGCGCTCATGACATTGAAGCCAAACCAGCCGACAGTCAGAATCCACGCTCCTAACGCCAAAAACGGTATGTTGGAGGGTGGGTGTGCACTGATCGACCCATCTTTTCGATAGCGGTTGGCGCGGGCTCCAAGCAGTAGAACAGCCGGCAGCGCCAGCCAGCCGCCCACCGCGTGCACGACCACCGACCCGGCAAAGTCGTGGAATTCCTCGCCCGTCGTCGCCTTGATCCAGGCCTGCACGCCGAAATGCTGGTTCCAGACGATGCCCTCAAAGAACGGGTAAATGAACCCCACAATCACGGCGGTTGCCACCAATTGCGGCCAAAACTTGGCGCGCTCGGCAATGCCACCAGAAATGATGGCCGGGATTGCGGCAGCGAAAGTCAGTAAAAAGAAGAACTTCACCAGTTCATAGCCATTCTTGGCCGCCAACTGCTCGGCCCCCACGAAAAAGCTGGTGCCGTAGGCCACGCCATAGCCAACCAGAAAATACGCCACGGTCGAGACTGAAAACTCCACCAGAATCTTCACCAAGGCATTCACCTGGTTCTTTTTTCGGACGGTTCCAAGTTCCAGAAAAGCAAAACCAGCATGCATGGCCAATACCATGATGCCCCCCAACAGAATGAATAAGGCATCCGAGCCCTGCTTGAGTGTGTCCATAAACCCCTCTTTGTATTGAATGATCGTAACGGCTGCGATTTTTACCTATTTGTTCGAACCGCACCAAAAACACGCGCAGCCGGTTCGATATAGTCCATGCCATGAAGATGACCTTGAGAATTCTGCTGGTTGCCGCAGTGGCCGTGCTGGTGTTTGCGCTGGCTGGCATTGGGGCCACCTGGGCACCCGACAAGCCGGTTGAAGCGCTCAAGGCCCGTTGGGCTCAGCCGCCGTCGCAGTTTATTGATATTGCGGGCGTGCAGGTGCACCTGCGCGACGAAGGTCCGCGCGACGATCCAACGCCGATTGTGCTGCTGCACGGCACCTCCGCCAGCCTGCACACCTGGGACGGCTGGGTGCAGGCGCTCACACCCACGCGCCGTGTCATCCGCTTTGATTTGCCGGCGTTCGGTCTGACCGGACCTAACCCGCAAAATGACTATTCGATTGCGTCGTATGTGAAATTTGTGACGGCCGTGGTGGACAAACTCGGCGTGCAGCGTTTTGTGCTGGGCGGCAACTCGCTGGGCGGGCAGGTGGCGTGGGAAACGGCGGTGGCCGCGCCCGAACGGGTGGCACAACTGATTTTGGTGGATGCCAGCGGTTACCCGCTCAAGCCAGAGTCGGTGCCGATTGGGTTCATTCTGGCCAGCCTGCCCGGCGCTTCGACGCTGATGCAGTACGTTTTGCCGCGCGGCGTGGTTCAAAGCAGTGTGCAAAACGTCTATGGCGACAAGAGCCGCGTGACCCCAGCTTTGGTCGACTGGTATGTTGACATGACCTTGCGCGAAGGCAACCGCAAGGCGCTGGGCTACCGGCTGGCGCAGGGTTTTGCCAGTGATGTGCGCAAGATCAGCACCTTGAAGCTGCCAACCCTGATACTCTGGGGCGACCAGGACCGGCTGATTCCACCCGAAAACGCCCGCGCGTTTGCGCGTGACATTGCCGGCGCGAAGCTGGTGATGTTGGCCGGGTTGGGTCACGTGCCACATGAAGAAGACCCGGCCCGCACGGTGGCCGAAGTGAAGCAGTTCCTGTCGATCCAAACCCCCCTGACCGCGCGCCGGCACCCTCTGCCGGGTGAACCTGAAACATCAAGGAAACCGTTATGACCTATCTGATACTGGGACTGGTAATTTTTTTGGGCGTGCATTCCTTGCGCATGGTGGCCGATGGCTGGCGAACCCAAACCCGGGCGCGCCTGGGCGAGGGCGCGTTCAAAGGCGTCTATTCGGTGGCCGCGGTGCTGGGGTTTGCGCTTTTGGTGTGGGGCTTTGGCCAGGCCCGCCAGCAGCCGGTGCAGTTATGGAGCCCGCCTGCCTTCATGCGGCATTTGGCGCTGTTGCTCACGGTGATCTCCTTTGTGTTGCTGGCGGCGGCTTATGTGCCTGGCAACAGCATCAAGGCGCGCGTGCACCACCCGATGGTGCTGGGCGTGAAAGTGTGGGCACTTGCACATCTGCTGGCCAACGGCAACCTGGCGCACATGGTGCTGTTCGGCTCGTTCCTGGCGTGGGCGGTGTGGAACTTCATCGCGTCGCGTCGGCGTGACCGGGCCCAGGGCGTGCAATACCCGCGCGGCACTGGCGGTGCGACTGCGGTGACGATTGTGGTGGGTTTGGGTGCGTGGCTGATTTTTACTTTGGTGCTGCACGGCTGGTTGATTGGCGTGCGGCCGTTCGGCTGATGGCGTGCGACGGCGCCCTGCGGCTGCGCGTTGAAAATGCCGGCTATTTGCGCTTCCCTCAACTGTTTTCAGGAATCTGCCATGCCCCGCGCCATCCTTGACGAGTCTCTGATTGACCCCGCCATCCGTGAAAAGATCGGCAACCACGAGCAGTCGATCGTGAAAGAGGTGCAGGCCGCCGTTGCCGCCAACGCGGTGGTGGTGGTCGGCATGGGCATGAACCCGATGCCCAAGAAGGCGCGCGGCCTGCTGGGTGAGGCGGGCATTGCCTACAAATACCTCGAATACGGCAATTACCTCAACACCTGGCGGAGGCGCAATGCGCTGAAAATGTGGACCGGCTGGCCGACCTTTCCCATGGTGTTTGTCAAGGGCACGCTGGTGGGCGGTGCCGACGACCTGCAAAAGCTGATGGCCAGCGGCGAGCTGAAAAAGTTGTTGTCCTGATCAGCCGCGCCGCGGCACTTCAGGCCGCTTCAGGCCGCGCTTTAACCACGCCTGTGGTCGCCCCAGTGGCCGCCACCGTGACCGCCGCGCATGGGTTGCGCGTCAAACACCTTCTTCTGGTCGGCGTTGAGCGTCGCATAAAGGCTCTTGGCAGCGTCGGCGCGTTGGTCCATTTCGGCGTTGCGCCGGGCGCGCATGGCTTTCATCCGGTCAATCCGCTCGGGGGTTGTGAGTTTTTCCATCTCGGCGCGCAGGGCGGAGTGGTCATGGCCCATTTTGGCGGGCGCTGTCATGCTGGCAGCAAAGACATTCCAGGCGGCTTCCTGAGAGGCGTTGATCTGCAACCTGGCCTTGAACTCGGCCTGGCGCTGGGCGATTTTTTCCTGGCGCTTGGCCGGGTCGTGGTCGCCGTGATGCAGCATGCCGCGGTGGACGTCTGGCTGGTCTGCGCGCGGATTGGCCGGGGTGCTTTGGGCAAATGATGTGACGCTGGCGGTGGCCATCAGGCTGACCAGCAGCAAGGGTTTCAGGGCGGTAGCGATTGCGGATGTCATGCTTGCGTTCCTTGGGGTAAAAGGCCTGACGCACCAGATGGCATCAGGTTGAAAAGAAGTTTGCGCGCTGGGCGTGAATGGCAAGTGTGCATGGGTGAATGCCAGGTAAAGTTTGGTGATTTTTTCGTTAACTGTAAAAAGGGTGCAAGTGTTTAAAAACCTGATGGCGTATGCGATCAACCCGGCCTGGGCCCAGTCCCTGGCCAGCATCGAGGGCGCTTTGGACAAGGCGCGATTTGCCGAATGTGGCCTGTCCCAGGAAAAATCCTTCGGCTGGTCCGAGCCGCGTGGCGAGTTGCATGGTCCGCTGGTCGAATCCGTGGCCGGACAGCTCATTTTGAAGCTATTGGTGGAGGTCAAGGTGTTGCCTGGCAGCGTGATTGCCCGCAAGGCCAACGACCGGGTGGCGCAGATTGAAGCCAGCACCGGGCGCAAACCCGGCAAAAAGGAAACCCGCGACATCAAGGACGACATTCGCCTGGAACTGTTGCCCCAGGCGTTCACCAAGCAGTCCACGGTCGCG
>JANOMD010000142.1:0-26801 GCA_031420135.1 Rhodoferax sp.
CTGCAGATCCCGTTGATCGGTACTTCGCAGCGCGAGCATGGGGCACGGCAGTGCAGCGTTTTGGCCCCAGGCATAGACCGTGGTGATGGCTTCATGGCAGAGCGTGTTGGCGGTTTGCAGCCAAACAGTGAACTGATCTGCTAGCGAAGCCGCGGCGGCTTGCAATGACTCTGAAAGCAATGCCGCCGCACTGGAGGGCGACACGGCGACGACGACTGCGTCAAATGTTTCGCTGGTCTGCGCCGCAACCAGCGTCCAGCCAGGGTGGTTGCCCGTGGACTGAACGCGATCAACCCTGACGCCCAATCGAACTTCACCACCCTGCGACTCAACCCAACGCGCTGCCGCTTGTGGAAACAGGGTGGTCAGGTCGACGCGCGGCAGCAGCAGGTCAGAGCTGCCCCTGCCACCGAACAGCGAGTCGCGCATGACCCGAAGAAACACGCGGCCACTGGCGCGCTCGGCCGGGATGTTCAGCGCCGACACGCAAAGTGGCTCGATCAGCTCCTGCATCACGCAGGGCGTGAGGTGCCGGCAAACTTGCGCAACCGTGGCCTGCTCGTCGCAGACAAAGCCACGCAGCCGCCAGCCCAGCGCCGTTCGCAGCAGCGATGCCTTGTCGGGCAGGCACCAGCCCTGCGCCCTGGCAATGCCCGCGATGGCGTTGAACGGCGGCGGCCAATTGGGCAGTTCCAGGCCGTTGCCGTCGGCGAACTTCAGCGCCAGTGGCAGGCGTAACAGCGCATCAACCGGGTTCACGCCCACCTGCTGCATCAGCCCGAGCGTCTCGGTGTATGCGCCGATCATGATGTGCTGGCCGTTGTCCAGGGTGGCGGTGTCGCCGTTGGGCAGCATGGCGTTCAGGGCTCTGGCGCGCCCGCCCAATTGCCTGGATGCTTCAAAAACAGTCGGCTGGTGACCCGCCTGTGCAGCTTTTACCGCAGCCGACAGCCCCGCCCAGCCCGCGCCGATGATGGCGACCTTCACTCAGACGGTTCCCAGGGCTTGAACTTTCCAGGCCAGCCACAGCTTGCGCAGCGGTGTCAGGCTGACGCGCTGGTGCAGCACCTGGAAGTTGTCGCGCTCAATTTCGCGCAGCAGCGTGCGGTAGATGCTGGCCATCATCAGTCCAGGCTTTTGGGTGCGCCGGTCAACTTCAGGCAGCAGGCTGAACGCTTCGTCGTACAGGCTGTGCGCACGCACTGCCTGAAACCGCATCAACGCGGTGAAACGGTCCGAGTAGGTGCGCTTGAGCACTTCATGGGCCTTGACTTCAAACTGCCGCAGTTCGTTGACCGGCAGGTAGATTCGCCCACGCAGCGCATCTTCGCCGACGTCGCGGATGATGTTGGTCAGTTGAAGCGCCTGGCCAAGCTTGTGCGCATAAGCGGTGGTGCCGGTTTCAGTCTGGCCAAAAATATTGGCAGCGACCTCACCGACCACACCTGCGACCAGGTGGCAGTACTGCTGCAGCCCGGCAAAGTCAAGGTAGCGCGTCTGCGCCAGGTCCATCTGGCAGCCGTCAATGATGGCTTGCAGATGGCGTTGCTCAATCTTGTAATCGGCCGCCAGCGGCATCAGCGCCTTCATCACCGGGTGCGTGGGCGAGCCCGCGTAGGCCTGTGCCACCTCGGCCCGCCACCAGGCCAACTTGGAGCCGGCAACGCCGGGGTCAACGGCGTCGTCCACGACATCGTCCACCTCGCGGCAGAATGCGTAAAACGCCGTGATGGCGGCGCGCCGGGGTTTGGGCAAAAAGAGAAATGCGTAGTAGAAGCTGCTGCCCGAAGCGGCGGCCTTTTGCTGAACATAGTCTTGGGGTGTCATTGACCGGGTAGTTTAGACAAGTACGACTTGGGCTGTTCTATTTTGAAGCGGATCAAGGCTCGCTTGCGTGCAGGGTTTTTGCAAATTGGAGTATGCTATATTTAAAATAGCATACTATCTATATAGTACTTTAGCTAGAGGCATATTTCGTCGATAAAATGCCAAAAAATGCTGCTTTGGCGACCGAAAATTAACCTGTAGGTTAATGTTTTTGCGTATTAAAGGCTTGAAGGTGCACCATGACAATCGCCCGAAACAGCATGGTCGGTGCGTCCCATGCGGTCAGTTTGGGCCTGGCATTCAGGGTCGCAAAATGGATCGCCTCAATCTTGTCCAGAATCCGCAATCCGCCTTGGACCACCAGCCGCAGTTCCCACCCGGCGCGCCCCGGGACATGGTTCACAAGCGGTGCGCCCTGGTGCATGGTGGCTCGCGCGAACCGGACGTTGTCTGCCAATAGCGCCGTGATGGCCGGTGTCTGCTTCAGCGCCAGCAGATCGCCCTGATTGACGTTGTGCGCCCGGCAATCGTCATGCGTGAGGTAAAAGCGCCCGCGACTGATGTCGGTGCCCACGTCCTGCCAGAAGTTGATGAGCTGCAACGCCGTGCAAATCTGGTCACTTTGCGCCAGTTGCGTCTTGCCGGAAATGCCGTACAAATGCAACAACAGCCGCCCAACCGGGTTGGCCGAGCGGCGGCAATAATCCAGCAGCTCCGCGCGGCTTTCATAGCCCGCGCCATCGCGCGTCTTCACGACGTCCTGCTCAAAGGCGTCCAGCAGGTCCGTCAACAAGGCAACCGGCAACTGGAATTTTGCAATCATGGCGCCCAACGGCGTAAAAACAGTCGGCCAGCGGCCACTGTCGGGCTGCGCGTTGCTGACCGCGATCAGGTCCGCGCGAAAAACCTGGAGATCGCGAAGTCGCGCATGGGCCGGTGCATCGCCCTCGTCGGCCATGTCATCGGCCGTTCTGGCAAAACCGTAAATGGCGCCAATGGGTGCGCGCAGGTGCGCCGGGCAGAGCCAGGATGCCACCGGAAAGTTTTCGTAGTGGTCAACGCTTGCCGGTGGGGGGGCTGGTTCTGCGGGGCGAAATGTCATGAAGCGTGGCTATGTCGGCAGTGGGTGGCGGGTTGGATGGTAACCGCCGCAACGCCTGAACTGCGCGGTTTGCTGGCGAAGTGGTGTGTGCCAAATGTTTGTCGGCAGGGCCGCCAAGCTTGACAATAAGGGGCGTCACTTCCTTACAATTCACCGCAGGGTCTTGGGCGGGCGCTGTCCCGCTCGGCCCGCCGGGTCATTCGCCCCAAGTTGTCGGGCACATTTTTTGGGTCCTTCATGTCAACTCAGCCAACTGTCCTGTTGTCTGCGCACGGTGCACCGGATATGCCGTTGCGTCAAAGGCACAGCGTTTTCGATGAACCCGCCAGCACCGTTTTTGTTTGGGTTGGCCGGATTGCGTTTTCTGCGCTGGCACTGGGTGTTTTTCTGGCAGGGTGTTCCAAACCGCAGCCAACCGTCGAGCCGATCCGCGCGGTGAAGGTCATTGCCGTTGACGTGGACAAGATGGAATCGGGCGCTGAATTCGCGGGCGAAGTGCGCGCCCGGGTTGAATCGCGCCTGGGCTTCAGAGTCGCCGGGAAAATCATCCGCCGCCCGGTGGAAGTGGGCCAGCGTGTGAAGCCTGGCCAATTGCTGGCGCAGCTCGATTCGCAGGATTACCGGCTGGCGGCTGACGCCGCGAAGGCGCAGGTGGCCGCCGCTGCAATCAACCGTAATTTGGCGGATACCGAGTACAAGCGTTTCAAGGAGCTCAAAGACCAGAACTTCATCAGCGGCGCCGAGCTGGAGCGCCGCGACACGGCACTCAAGGCGGGCGAAGCGCAGCTGGAGCAGGCGCAGGCGCAATTGTCCAGCCAGCGCAACCAGGCGGCATACACCAATTTGACCGCTGAAGTCGCGGGCATTGTGACCGCCGTCGAGGCAGAGCGGGGCCAGGTGGTGGGTGCCGGTACACCGGTGGTGCGCATTGCGCAGGACGGCCCGCGTGATGTGGTTTTTTCAGTGCCGGAGGACCGGGTTGCGATGATCAAGCCGGGCTCAGAAGTGAGTGTTCGGTCCTGGTCGAATGTGGGCACTCGCAAGGGATTGGTTCGTGAAGTGGCGGCAGTCGCCGACCCGGTGACGCGCACCTATCAGATCAAGGTATCGCTGGATGCCAAAGACGCTGCAGCCGCACCGCCCCTTGGCGCAACCGTCTAAGTGGTTCCGCTGGTGTTTGCGCGCACCGGCATCGAAGTCATCAAGCTGCCAACCAGTGCCCTGAAGCAGGATGGCAAGACCACGGCGGTCTGGGTGCTGGACACAGCGACCATGACAGTCAGGTCCCAGCCGGTGGAAATTGCGACGGCAGACGGGAATGATGCCGTGATCGCGAATGGTCTGAAGCCCGGCATGGTGGTGGTGTCGGCTGGCGTTCACGTGTTGCAGGCAGGGCAGAAAGTAACGATTTACAAGGACAAAGCCGCGCCGCCCACAGCCGCAAAAACCAGTGCCACTGAAAACGCTGCGGTCAAAGAGGGGATGCCAGCTTCTGCCAGCCCCGCAGCGAAGTAGGCCCGCCATGACGACTTCCCAATCCAAAGAGAGCTTCAACCTCTCCAAATGGGCCCTGCTGCACCCGGCGCTGACGCGCTACCTGATGGTGGTGCTGATGGTGCTGGGCTTTGCCGCCTACTTTCAGTTGGGGCAGGACGAGGACCCGCCTTTTGCCTTTCGGGTGATGGTGGTTCGCACACTTTGGCCGGGCGCAACGGCGCAGCAGGTGGCCGAGCAGGTCACAGACAAGATCGAGCGCACGCTGCAGGAAGTGCCGTATGCAGACAAAATCCGCAGCTATTCGAAGCCCGGCGAATCGACGGTGATCTTCCAGTTGAAGGACTCGTCCAAATCCAGTGACGTGCCGAATATCTGGTACCTGGTCCGCAAGAAAATTGGCGATATGCGATTCACTTTGCCGCAAGGCGCAGTGGGGCCGTTTTTCAACGATGATTTTGGCGACGTGTATGGCGTGATCTATGCGCTTGAGTCCGACGGTTTTTCCAACTCCGAAATCAAGACCATTGCGGACAATGTGCGACAGGAACTGCTGCGGGTTCAGGACGTCAACAAGGTGGAGCTTTTTGGCGTTCAGGATGAGAAGCCCTATCTGGAAATTTCCCAGAAGCGGCTCTCGCAACTTGGCCTGGACATGGGCCAGGTATTGGCCCAGCTCGGCCAACAAAACGCGGTGGAGGGTGCAGGCACGGTTCAAACGCCGCTGGATGTGTTGCAGGTCCGGGTGGGCGGGCAGTTTGACACGGTCGATCAGCTCAAGAGCATGCCAATCCGTGGTGCCAGCGGCAGCCAATTGCGGCTGGACGATATTGCCGATGTCAAACGCGGCTACGAGGAGCCGGCACAGGTCAAAGTTCGCCATCAAGGCCGTGATGTCATTGCACTGGGCGTGTCGATGGCCAAAGGTGGCGACATCATCGTCCTGGGAAAAGCGCTCAAGCTGGCGACAACCCGGCTGGCGGCGAACCTGCCAGCGGGTGTGAAGCTGGTGCAGGTTCAGGACCAGCCCAGTGCGGTGGCGAGCTCGGTGAATGAGTTTGTCCGGGTGTTGATCGAGGCCATCATCATCGTGCTGGCGGTCAGCGTCATCAGTCTGGGTCTTCACCGCAGACGCGGACCGCAGCCTTTTTACAGACGCTATTGCATCGACATGCGCCCAGGGTTGGTGGTTGGCATCACGATTCCGCTGGTGCTGGCGGTGACCTTTCTGGGCATGTATTACTGGGGCATCGGCCTGCACAAAATTTCTCTGGGTTCGCTCATCATTTCGCTGGGATTGCTGGTTGATGACGCGATCATTGCCGTTGAAATGATGGTGCGCAAAATGGAGGAAGGCTATGACAAGGTGCGCGCCGCCACCTTTGCCTATGAAATCACGGCCATGCCAATGCTGACAGGCACCTTGATCACCGCTGCCGGATTCTTGCCCATTGGACTTGCAAAATCTGTCACGGGCGAATATACGTTCGCCATTTTCGCGGTCACGGTTTTGGCGTTGGTTTTGAGCTGGATTGTGTCTGTCTACTTTGTGCCGTACCTGGGAACCGTGTTTCTCAAGACGCCGGCGCACGTCAAATTGCTGCCGCCACTTGAAGGTGTCGTCGTGTCGGCGCCGCGTGGCTCGCCGGCTTACGACAAGACCGTGCGTTTCAACGTCGCGGGGCAGGCCAATACAGCCCCTGCTGCGCTGGATTCGCACCCGCACGAAAGTTTTGACAGCGGCTTCTACAACGTGTTTCGCAAAACAGTCAACTGGTGCGTCACGTACCGCTGGATCACCATTGGTCTCATGTTGCTGACGTTTGCGTTGGGCATCGTCGGCATGGGTCGGGTGCAGCAGCAGTTCTTTCCTGATTCCAGCCGACCCGAAGTGCTGCTAGACATCTGGTTTCCAGAAGGGACATCCTTTGCCGCGAACGAAGCCACTGCCAAGCGGCTGGAGGCACGTCTGATAGCGGAAGAGGGAATAACCAGCGTCAGCACCTGGGTAGGTTGAAAGCCATCATGGTCGCCAGCCCCAACACACGGGGTGTCAACGACAACTGGAATGAATTTGTCAAGGTGCTTCGCCTTGAAGTCGATCAGTCCAAGGCCCGTGCATTGGGCGTGACCAGCCAGTCCATTGCACAGGCGTCGAAAGTCATTTTGGCCGGCACCACGGTGGGCCAGTTCCGAGAGGGCGAAAAACTGATCGACATCATCATGCGCCAACCCGCCGAAGAGCGAAACGCCATTACAGACCTTGCCAACGCGTATTTGCCGACAGCATCAGGACGCACCATTCCACTGATGCAAATCGCCAAACCCACCTTTGGTTGGGAGCCGGGGGTGCTTTGGCGGGAAAACCGCGACTACGCCATCACGGTGCAGGGCGACATTGCGGAAGGGTTGCAGGGCGCAACCGTGACCACCGAACTGCTTCCAAAGCTGAAAGTACTGGAGGCCAAGTGGCAGCAGGACGGGTTTGCGGGCTATCGAATCGAGGTTGCTGGTGCGGTTGAAGAAAGCAGCAAGGGTTCCGCCTCGATCGCAGCGGGCGTGCCCATCATGCTCTTTATTACCTTCACGCTGTTGATGTTGCAGTTGCACAGTTTCAGCCGGGCGGTGCTGGTGTTCCTGACCGGTCCCTTGGGAATCGCGGGCGTGGCAGGCGCTTTGTTGCTGTTGGACCGGCCGTTCGGGTTTGTCGCACTTTGGGGCGTGATTGCTTTGATGGGCATGATCCAGCGCAACTCAGTCATCCTGATCGACCAAATCGAGCAGGACCGGGCGGCCGGGGTCCCCACTTGGGATGCGATTGTCGAAAGCGCCGTTCGACGGCTTCGCCCCATCGTGTTAACTGCAGCGGCAGCGGTATTGGCCATGATTCCCCTGTCACGCTCGGTTTTTTGAGGCCCGATGGCGGTCGCCATCATGGGTGGGCTGATCGTCGCAACCGTGCTCACGCTGCTGGCCTTGCCTGCCATGTACGCAGCCTGGTTCAAGGTCAGGCGATAGCGCGTCACGGTGCAGGTTAAAATGGAAGGCTGACCAATTTTACGGGTTGATCCGTGATGATTGACCGTGAACGATTAGAAGCGCGGGTGGCGAAATTGGTAGACGCACCAGGTTTAGGTCCTGACGGTGGCAACACTGTGCGGGTTCGAGTCCCGCCCCGCGCACCACTTATTTGAGAAATAGAAGACGTCATTCGTTGACAAGCAACGCATGGCGTCCCAAACCCTTAGGAGAATGATGATGGCCGTTACTGTTGAAACCCTTGAGAAGCTCGAGCGCAAAATGACGCTGACATTGCCCGTTGGCACCATCCAGTCCGAAGTGGAATCGCGCTTGAAGCGCCTCGCCCGCACCATGAAGATGGATGGCTTTCGCCCCGGAAAAGTCCCGATGAACGTGGTGACACAGCGGTATGGCTACTCGGTCCATTATGAAGTCATGAACGACAAGGTTGGCGAGGCCTTTTCGAACGCCGCCAATGAGGCCAAGCTGCGTGTTGCCGGCCAGCCCCGCATTACCGAAAGTACCGGTGCGCCAGACGGCGAAATGGCCTTTGATGCCGTGTTCGAAGTTTTTCCCGAAGTCAAGATTGCCGACCTTGGATCTGCCGAGGTTGAGCGCCTTGACTCTGAAGTGACCGACGTCGCCATCGACAAGACCCTCGAAATCCTGCGCAAGCAGCGCCGCACGTTTTCACAGCGCGCACACGATGCCGCAGCTCAGGTAGGAGACCGGGTGATGGTCGACTTTGAAGGCAAGGTTGACGGTGAACCCTTTCAGGGCGGAAAAGCCGAAGATTTCCAGTTCATCGTGGGTGATGGCCAGATGCTCAAGGAGTTTGAACTGGCGGTGCAGGGGATGAAGATCGGCGAAAGCAAGACCTTTCAGATGCCCTTCCCGGCAGACTATCACGGCAAGGAAGTTGCCGGCAAAACCGCCGATTTCATGGTGACGGTCAAGAAAATCGAAGCAGCACATTTGCCCGAGGTCAATGAAGCCTTGGCCAAGTCGCTCGGAATTGCCGATGCCAATGTTGCGGGTTTGCGCGCAGACATCAAGAAAAACCTTGAGCGTGAAGTGAAATTTCGCTTGATGTCACGAAACAAACAGGCCGCTATGGACGCCTTGATTTCCAAAGCAGAGCTGGACTTGCCCAATGCGACTGTTCAAGCCGAAGTTGAACGCCTGGTCGAAGGTGCTCGGGCTGACTTGAAGCAGCGCGGGGTCAAGGACTTCGACAAAGCACCGATCCCTGAAGACCTGTTTCGCCCCCAGGCCGAACGCCGTGTTCGCTTGGGGCTGGCAGTGGCAGAATTGGTGCGGGCCAACCAGTTGCAGGCAAAGGCCGAGCAGTTGAAGTCGCACATTGATGAATTGGCAGCCAGTTATGAAAAGCCTGCGGATGTCGTGCGCTGGTACTACAGCGATAACAAGCGCATGTCGGAAGTCGAATCGATTGTCATAGAAAACAATGTGACCGAATTTATCCTCGCCAAGGCGAAGATCTCCGAGAAAACAATTGCATTCGATGAGTTGATGGGGCAAAGTTGATCGAAGCATTTCGACCTGACCGCCTGAGGCTTTTTGGGGCTTGCGCGGGACTTGTAGTCCCGTGATCAGGCCCCATTTTCATGAAGGGTCTATTTTGATCATGGTTTTCGGTACATTACCGACATATTTGAAAGTGCATGATGAATACACAAAACAACACGTTTGAAACCCAGGGCCTGGGTATGGTGCCAATGGTGATCGAACAGTCGGGCCGTGGCGAACGCTCGTACGACATCTATTCGCGTTTGCTCAAGGAGCGGGTGATTTTTCTGGTGGGTCCGGTCAACGATCAAACCGCCAACCTCGTGGTGGCGCAGTTGCTGTTTCTGGAAAGTGAAAACCCGGACAAAGATATTTCCTTCTATATCAATTCCCCAGGCGGTTCGGTCTCTGCCGGTATGGCGGTATTTGACACCATGAACTTCATCAAGCCCGACGTATCTACCCTTTGCACCGGCTTTGCAGCCAGCATGGGTGCGTTTTTGCTGGCGGCCGGCGCGAAGGGCAAGCGTTTCTCCTTGCCCAACTCCAAGATCATGATCCATCAGCCGTCGGGTGGAAGTCAGGGGCAGGCAACTGAAATTGAAATCCAGGCGCGCGAAATACTGAAAACCCGCGAACAATTGAACAAGATTTTGGCAGAACGCACTGGCCAACCGCTGGAGAGAATTGCCAAAGATACTGATCGCGACTACTACATGTCAGCGGATGAATCCAAAGAATATGGCCTGATCGACCAGGTTATTTCAAAGCGCGGCTAACTACACCGATTAGGTTGTAAGGGTCCCATCAACGCTTGAGACTCGCAGCTCAGGCGCGGGGTTTTGATTTGGGTAAAATTCGACAACTCCTGACAATTTTCAGGTTAAGGGCATATTCAGCATGGCAGAGAAAAAGGGCGCTTCCAGCGAAAAGACACTTTACTGCTCGTTTTGCGGAAAGAGTCAGCATGAGGTCAAAAAGCTGATTGCCGGGCCGTCTGTCTTTGTTTGCGACGAATGCATTGACCTTTGCAATGAAATAATTCGCGACGAATTGCCCGCTACCGCCGACGCGCGGGACGCAAAGGGAGACCTGCCAACCCCTGCCGAGATAAAGGCAAATCTTGACAATTATGTGATCGGTCAGGAACCGGCCAAGCGAACGCTGGCGGTGGCTGTCTACAACCATTACAAGCGCCTTCGGCATAAGGAAAAGGCCAAAAAAGACGACGTTGAATTGGCCAAGAGCAACATTCTTTTGATCGGCCCGACGGGGTCGGGTAAAACCTTGCTGGCACAGACTCTGGCGCGGATGCTTGATGTTCCGTTTGTCATGGCCGATGCCACGACGCTGACAGAGGCTGGCTACGTCGGCGAGGATGTTGAGAACATTGTCCTGAAGCTGCTACAGAGCTGCAACTATGAGGTCGAGCGGGCACAGCGTGGCATTGTCTATATCGATGAGATCGACAAGATTTCCCGCAAATCAGACAACCCTTCAATTACACGGGATGTGTCTGGCGAGGGCGTGCAGCAGGCACTGCTGAAGCTGATCGAAGGAACCATGGCCAGCGTACCGCCGCAAGGCGGGCGAAAGCACCCCAATCAAGACTTTGTCCAGATCGACACAACCAACATCCTGTTTATTTGTGGAGGGGCTTTTTCTGGACTTGAAAAGGTCATTGACAACCGCACCGAAGCGTCGGGGATTGGTTTTAGCGCAAGCGTCAAGAGCAAGACACAGCGCAGCCTGACGGAAGTGTTCAAAGATGTTGAACCCGAGGACTTGATCAAATTTGGTTTGATCCCGGAGTTGGTTGGGCGCATGCCCGTGGTCGCAACCCTGGCTGAACTCAGCGAAGATGCATTGGTCCAAATTCTCACTGAGCCGAAGAATGCCCTGGTAAAACAATATGGCAAGTTGCTGGCCATGGAAGGCGTCGATCTGGAAATTCGGCCGTCCGCATTGAAAGCAATCGCCAGAAAAGCATTGGCCCGCAAGACTGGAGCACGGGGGCTGCGGTCAATCCTTGAGCAATCATTGATTGATACGATGTTTGAGCTGCCAACGACCTCCAATGTTGACAAGGTCGTGATTGACGAATCTACGATCGAGGAGAACAAACCTCCACTTCTGGTGTACCGGGAAGTTGCAAAAAAAGCCTGAATGACGGTTGTCAGTGAGGCCATTCGCTTTCCATGTGACAAGAATTTTCAGGGTATGAGTAAAACGATTTACGAGCCCCTGCGTAAGCGACCCGCTTTAAATTGCAGTAAGTCGATCCATATTCAACAGGTTAAGAAAAGGTTTACTTATGTCCGGTCACACTCAATTGCCTGCGATCCCGTTGGAATTGCCACTGCTTCCATTGCGCGATGTGGTGGTATTCCCCCACATGGTCATACCGTTGTTTGTCGGTCGTCCGAAAAGCATCAAGGCCCTTGAAGCCGCGATGGAGTCGGAGCGGCGCATCATGTTGGTGGCGCAAAAGGCGGCTGCCAAGGACGATCCCCTGGTGTCCGACATGTTTGACGTGGGTTGTGTTTCCACCATATTGCAGATGCTCAAGCTGCCTGATGGCACCGTCAAGGTGCTGGTTGAGGGCCAACAGCGGGCAATGGTCAACACGATCCTGGAGGGAGAGATGCACTTTTCGGCGACAGTAACGCCGATTGAGGCACCGCTCGAGGCTGCTGAAAAAGGTCGTGCGAAGTCCAGTGAAATTGAAGCCTTGCGCAGAGCGGTGATGCAACAGTTTGACCTGTACGTCAAACTCAACAAAAAGATTCCACCTGAGATATTGACGTCGATTTCCAGCATTGACGATGCGGGTCGCCTGGCGGACACGATTGCGGCCCACTTGCCGCTCAAACTGGAGAACAAGCAGGCGGTACTGGCATTGTCTGGCATCAAGGAGCGCCTGGAAAATCTGTTTGAACAGATTGAGCGCGAAGTCGACATCCTCAACGTAGACAAGAAGATTCGGGGGCGTGTCAAACGCCAGATGGAAAAGAACCAGCGTGACTTCTACTTGAACGAGCAAGTCAAGGCCATCCAGAAGGAACTGGGTGAGGGCGAGGATGGCGCAGATGTGGACGAGATTGAAAAAAAGATCAAGGCCGCCAAAATGCCCAAGGATGCGCTCAAGAAAGCGGAAGGAGAACTGAAAAAGCTGAAGCTGATGTCGCCAATGTCGGCTGAAGCAACGGTTGTCCGCAATTACATTGACGTATTGACGGGATTGCCTTGGGCCGCGAAAACAAAAATCAAACACAACTTGACCAATGCCGAAACGGTGTTGAATGAAGACCACTTCGGCCTGGATCGGGTCAAGGACCGCATACTTGAGTACCTCGCGGTGCAACAGCGTGTCGACAAGGTCAAAGCGCCCATTCTTTGCCTGGTCGGGCCACCAGGGGTCGGCAAAACGTCACTCGGGCAGTCCATTGCCAAGGCAACTGGCCGCAAATATGTGCGAATGGCCTTGGGTGGCATGCGGGACGAAGCGGAGATTCGCGGACACCGGCGCACCTATATTGGAGCCATGCCGGGCAAGGTCTTGCAGAGTCTGTCCAAGGTGGGCACGCGCAACCCGCTTTTTCTTCTGGATGAAATTGACAAGCTGGGGACCGATTTCCGCGGTGACCCGTCAAGCGCCTTGCTTGAAGTGCTTGACCCGGAGCAAAACCACAAGTTTGCCGATCATTACGTTGAAGTCGATTTCGATCTGAGCGACGTCATGTTTGTTGCGACATCGAATTCGATGAATATTCCCCCGGCTCTGCTGGACCGCATGGAGGTCATTCGGCTCTCTGGCTACACCGAAGAAGAAAAGACCAACATTGCGCTGAAGTACCTGCTGCCCAAGCAACTGAAGAACAACGGTGTCAAGGATGCAGAATTGCTGGTGACCGAAGAGGCGGTACGTGACATTGTCCGCTACTACACGCGCGAGGCGGGCGTGCGTTCACTGGAGCGGGAACTGTCCAAAATTTGCCGCAAAGTCGTCAAGGGATTGCAACTTAAGAAGATGACGCCGCAAGTGAAGGTGGATGGTTCAAACTTGAATGACTTCCTTGGGGTTCGAAAATTCAACTATGGTCGCGCTGAGGAGCAGAACCAGGTCGGCCAGGTTGTTGGGCTGGCCTGGACTGAAGTGGGTGGCGATTTGTTGACAATTGAAGCTGCCTTGATGCCCGGAAAGGGCGTCATCACACGCACCGGTTCTTTGGGTGATGTGATGAAGGAATCGGTCGAAGCTGCCAGGACCGTCGTGCGCAGCCGTGCGGCCCGTTTGGGTATCAAAGACGAGATTTTTGAGAAGAAGGACATTCACATCCACGTACCGGACGGTGCGACGCCAAAGGATGGACCCAGTGCGGGTGCCGCCTTGACGACCGCTTTTGTCTCAGCGCTTACCGGGATTCCGGTTCGCGGCGACGTGGCGATGACCGGTGAAATTACTTTGCGGGGCGAAGTCACTGCTATCGGTGGGCTGAAGGAGAAATTGTTGGCCGCACTTCGGGGCGGTATCAAGACAGTATTGATTCCCGAAGAAAATGCCAAGGATTTGCAGGAGATACCGGAAAACGTCAAAAACGGTCTTGAGATTGTTCCGGTGCGCTGGATTGACAAGGTACTTGAAATTGCCTTGGTACGAATGCCCACGCCGCTGCCGGAGGAGGACCTGGTTGCGGCGGCTGCTGCCGTCTCAGCAAATGCCATTCCCAGTGTTGTCCCTCCTGTTTTGGGGGTGGACGGATTGGTAAAACATTGAACCGGGAGCTTGTTGGGTGATGGTCGCAATGACATGGTAAAAAAACATGCGCGATCATTTGTCACCCCAAATTTGCAAGCGTGGGAAAATAGCTTATAATTTGAGGCTTGAAATGCGGGAATAGCTCAGTTGGTAGAGCGCAACCTTGCCAAGGTTGAGGTCGAGAGTTCGAGACTCTTTTCCCGCTCCATAGATTTAAATCAATCCAAGTGTTGATTGTAAAAAGGGAAGCTCAGGCTTCCCTTTTTTGTGAAAGTTGATCACTTGCTGGTCAAATGGCGCGATAGCAAATCGGTTATGCAACGGATTGCAAATCCGTCTAGCCCAGTTCGACTCTGGGTCGCGCCTCCAAATTTTTACTTGCTACTGTTTGCCCGAAGGATCAGGCCGCGCTGCGTTGCGCCTTTTCTGCTTCAGCCCGCGCACGCACGACCGTTTTGGCCTCGGCCCAATCCTCAGGCGTCAGTTTGCCCAGCGCCGCAAAAGTGCTGGGCGCGGCCAGGTGGTGCCCGCCATCAATCGCGATGTTCTGGCCCGTGAGATATTCACAACCATCGGCCTGCAAAAAGGTCAGCAGGTTGCACAATTCATGCATGCGGCCAAAACGCTGCATTGGAACTTCGTCTTTTGACGCAGCACCCACATTGGCTTTGGGGATGGGGGCCAGTTTCTCCCAGGCGCTTTCGGTTGGGAAGGGCCCCGGTGCCACGGCATTGACGCGAATGTTGTGGCGGCCCCATTCAACCGCCAGCGACATCGTCATGGCGTGTACGGCGGTTTTGGCCATCACCGACGGCAACACGTAGGCCGAGCCAGTCCACACCCAGGTCACCAGCATGCTGACCACCGAGCCCGGCAGGCCCTGTTCGATCCAGCGCCGCCCGCAGGCCAGGGTGGAGAACAGTGCGCCATCCATCACGGTGGAACGCACGGCGGCAAAGCCGCGCGGACTGATGTTCACGGACGGCGAGATGAAATTGGCGGCCGCGTTGTTGACCAGGCCGGTCAAGGCTCCACCCGCCCAGATGTGATCCACCATGGCTTCAATCTGGTCTGCCTCGCGCACGTCGCAAATATGGTAGCGGGCACTGCCGCCAAATTGCGCCGCCGATTGCAGCTCAGCCACCGCCTGTTGCAGCACCCCCTCACGGCGACCGCAGATATGCACTGACGCGCCTTGGGCTGCAAATTGAAGAGCAATCTCCTTGCCCAGACCAGTTCCGCCTCCGGTGATGAGGATGCGCTTGCCAGCGAGAACATCGGCGCGAAAGGTGGATGGCGTCATGCAATGATCCTCAAACAGGGTTGATGCCGGCGACACCGTTGATGCGGTCTTTGCGCGGCTTGAAATCGGCAAACAACTGGCGGCCGATGATGTGTTTCATGATCTCGATCGAGCCGCCAGCGATCTTCACCACACGTGCGTCGGCGTAAGCGCGGGCAATCGGGTATTCCCAGATGTAGCCCCAGCCGCCAAAAAGCTGCAGGCACTCATCCACCACTTTGCAGTGCATGTTGCTGAGCCACATTTTTGCCATGGCGGCATCGACGGCGTCGAGCTCGCCCTTCATGAAAAGCGCGATGCATTTGTCAACGAACTGGCGGCCCACGACGGCTTCTGTCTGGAGTTCCGCCAGTTTGAACTGGGTATTCTGGAAGTCGGCAATCGTCTTGCCAAAAGCCTTGCGCTGGGCGGTGTACTCCACCGTGTAGTCGATCACGGTTTCCGCTACCGTGGCTGAGCGAATCGCCTGGGCCAGGCGTTCCTGCGCGAGCTTGGTCATCATCAGCTCGAAGCCTTTGCCTTCATCGCCCAGCATGGCCGTGGCGGGCACACGGACTTCGTCAAAGAACAGTTCGGAGGTGTCTTGCGCCTTCATGCCAAGTTTTTTCAGGTTCTTGCCGCGCCGAAACCCGGGCAGGCTGGTGTCCAGCAGAAACAGTGTGACTCCCTTGGCGCCGGCAGCGCTGTCGGTTTTGGTGGCCAGCACGATCACGTCGCACAACTGGCCGTTTGATATAAAGACCTTTTGACCGGAGATGAGGTAATCGTCACCGTCCCTGACCGCCTTGGTGCGGATCGCCTTCAGGTCCGAACCGGCATGCGGCTCGGTCATGGCCAATGAGCCAATCGCTTCGCCCGCCACCATCCTGGGCAGCCACTGAGCCTTTTGCGCTGCGCTGCCAAAACTGGATATGTAGGTGGCTACCAGGTCGCAGTGAATCATGAAGCCGGGGCCGCTGAACCCGGAGCGCGCCATTTCCTCGAACACCACCACGTCGAAAAGGTAATCCGCACCGACACCGCCATATTCTTCTGGCACCGTGCAGCAGAGAATTCCTGCATGCCCGGCCTTGCGCCAGAGCTCGCGCGGCACCACGCCGGCCTCTTCCCACAGGGCGTGATGGGGCGCGATTTCCCTGGCGATGAAGCGCTGCACCGTGCTGCGAAAGGCCTCGTGGTCCGGGTTGAACAATTCACGTTTGAACATGTTGCTTTATAGGGTATTTTGTGGGCTGCATGGTCTTCCCTCGATCGCTTTGTGGACGCAGGTGGTGGATCAGCCAGCGGACGCCAGCGTGCGGCGGGCTTGCGTCAGGTGCGGCATGTCGATCATCGCACCGTCAATGCTCAATGCGCCCGCATCGGGCTCTGCGGCAAAGGCATCCACAATCCGTTGCGCATGGGCCAGCTCTGCGGCGCTGGGCGAATAGGCTTCGTTGATGATGGCGACCTGATCCGGGTGGATCGCCAGGCGGCCCCGAAACCCACGCCGACGTGACGCCCGGCAGGCCACTTGCAAACCGCTGGCATCGCGAAAATCGACATGCACGGTGTCGATGGCCGGGACCGCCGCAGCAGCGGCCGCACACAGGCACAGCGAGGCTGCCAGGTCGTACAGGGGTGAATAGGCACCGTCCTCCTCGCGGTTTGACATTGCACCCACGGCGGCGGACAGGTCCTCAGCGCCCCAGGTGACTGCCACCAGCCGAGGCAGAGGCACCAGGCGCGCAAAGCTGCCCATGTTCAACATCGCCTTGGCGGTTTCGGTGGCGACTGGCAAGATGGCAATGGCACCTGAAGGCAGGCCGGCACGGGCTTCCAGCGCGTCCAGGCAATGCGCCAGACGCAGCAGGTCTGCCGCACTGTCGGGTTTGGGCAGCATGATGCCAGCCAGTCCCGGCAGCACCACGCAGGCCAGGTCGCCCATGGTGAGCCCGGTGTCAAACGGGTTGACCCGCACGAACAGGCGGGTTGCCCGGGCATTCGCATGCGCCGTGATGAATTCGGCGGCGCTTTGGCGCGCACCAAGCTTTCGGCTGGGAGCGACCGAGTCTTCCAGATCCAGAATCAGCGCGTCTGCCTGGCTGCCCAATCCCTTGGCCAACTTGCGTTCGCTGTCGGCGGGCACAAACAACATGGAACGAAGGTTCACTGGACCGGCTTTCTAAGCATCAAAGCCTGGCGGGTACAGATGCACACCTCTTGATTGCGCTGGTTGAAGCCCTGATGCAAAAATGTCACGATGCCTGCGTTGGGTCGCGACTTGCTGGCGCGGGCCTCCTTAACCGTGGTGCGCACGCGGATGGTGTCGCCATGGAAAACGGGGAGCGGGAAGCGCACGTCGCTCATGCCCAGATTGGCGATGGTGGTGCCCAGCGTTGTGTTTTGTACTGACAGGCCGATCACCAGCCCGAGCGTGAAAATGCTGTTGACCAGCGGTTGGCCAAACTCGGTGGTCTTGCAATACTCGGCATCGATGTGCAAAGCGGCCGGATTGCAGGTGGCGTTGCTGAACCACATGTTGTCGGATTCAAGCACCGTGCGGCGGATTTCGTGGTCGAATGACTGGTCAATTCGAAACTCTTCAAACCAGAGGCCTGCCATCAATATCTCCTTTCGACGTGATTCAGCGCGATAGTGTAAGGTTGTACATGGTACGCATGTGTAATATATCATGCATCAGGTTTTTTGCCCTATGACAACCGGATAATTTCACCATGAACCGAGCCACTTCTGTGGTGTCTACCGCCGCCGGTTCGGTGGGTTCGTGCGTCGGGCAGATTGCACGCATCCATGGCTGTCGCACGGTGGGAATCACCGGCAGCGAGTTCAAACGCAAACTTTGTCTGGAGCGTTTTGGTTTCGACGCGGCGGTGGATTACAAGGGCGCTGACTTCATGCAGCGTCTGGGCGAGATCTGCCCAGCGGGCGTTGACGTCTATTTCGACAATACCGCAGGCGCCATCAGCGATGCTGTCATGGCGCACTTGAACCCTGGCGCCCGCATCGTGATTTGCGGAACAGCGTCGGTCTCAAGCTGGGACCCGGCACCGCAGGGCCCGCGCGTTGAGCGCCATCTGCTGGTCAAACGCGCGCGCATGCAGGGCTTTGTGATCTTCGATCACACCGACTGCTTTGAAGGCGCGCGAAACGACCTTGCCGCTTGGCTGCGGGCTGGGAAATTGAAATATGTGGAAGAAATTCTGGATGGAATTGAGCGCGCGCCTGATGCGATAGCGGGGCTGTACCGTGGGGAGAACCTGGGTAAGCGACTGATCCGGATTGCACCGGATTGACAGGTGTCAATATGCCCAAATTGGGTTTATTGCAAGGGTTTTTCGGGCCATTATGTTTCCTGCTGGGCCGACCGCCACGTCAAGGGTCCGCCAGACCAGGCCGGTGTGATGCTTGCCAGGCAGGCGGCTACATCCAGAAAAGCCGGGTCGCTTGCGCGCATTTGCGCTGCCGACAACTGCGCGATCCTGGCCTGTTCGGGCAAGGCCAGACCGCGCATTCGTTGCAACACGCTGGTGGACTCAAAGGTGCGCCAGGGCAGGCACCACAGGCGCGCCGCCAGCGCAGCCACGGCGCTGGCACTGGCATCGTCCGACGCAATGATCTCGATCACGCGACCATACGGGCCGGTCGGTGCAAGCACGGCCAGCGCGCTGTTCGGCGGGGGGCTTTCAGGCGCATCGTCAAGGACACGCAAGCTGACCCGATGCAGTGTGCCATTCTGGTCAATCAGCGCGATGGTGTCTGGCGCCAGGGTGTCTTGCAATGTCTGCGGCAACTTGAGTTTGTCCAGGGCCATTCGCCAGGCATTGCGGGACGGGCTGATGGCGCTGATGGCAATGCGTTCAATTCGCACCTCTGCTGGCGCGGCCAACGCGCGCTCAGCACGCAGGCGCTCCAGAAACAAGGTGCGCACCATGCGTCCGGCCACCGGGTTGAACATCAGGCGCAGGAACTGGTCCATCTCCAGCGAAGTGGCCTCAGCCAGTGAGAGCCGAGCGCCCTTGAGAACACTGTCAATGATGGCGCTATAGGCAGGGTAGAGCCTGAAGTCGTCGTTGCTGATGCCGTGGCGATTCGCGATGTCCTGCGCGCTCGCGTCGTTGTGCGCTGGCACGTCCAACTGCTGGAGATGCGCGAATTTTTCTGCGGCGCTGTAGGGCTGGTCATGAAGCGCGCGCGCGGCGCCGCGGGCCTCATCGAGCAACTGTTTGGCCGGCACCCCGCGGGCAAAGATGCCAAGCTGCACCGCTTCCTTGGGTGACACTGAACGCCCGCTGAGCAGCAAATCCATCGCTGGCTCAAAGCCGATCAAGCGCGGCAAGCGCTGCGTGCCGCCGGCGCCAGGCAGCAGGCCCAGGCGCACCTCGGGCAGGCCTAATTGTGTGCGCGGATCGTCTGTGACCAGGCGCACGCGGCATGCCAGCGCCAACTCCAGGCCTCCGCCCAGCGCGATGCCGTTGACGGCGGCAACCCAGGGCTTGGCGCTGTTTTCCAAGCGCACAAATTGCCTGCCCAGGCGTCCACACAACTCGAACATTTCTGCGCGGCTGGCGTTGATTGCGCTCTCGCAATAGCCGCGGACCATCGCCAAGTCAGCACCGGCCAGAAAACTTGTCTTGCCGGAGGTGAGCACCACGCTGCGCACGGCACCGTCGCGTTCCACGCGGTCCATCAATGCTTCCAGCGCGTCCATCAGTTCGGCTGAAAAAACGTTCATCGTCCGCTCTGGCATGTCGATGGTGGCGACGAGCACGCCATCGGGCTCAAGGGAAGTGGTGATCAGCGCATCCATAAAGGTTTCACAAAGTTTCCCTCGCGGGCGAGGGCGAAGTCGGGGCGGGTGAAGACGGCGAAAAGGGCGAAGTTGAAAGTGAAGTTGAGGGTGGGTGCGATGTCAGTCCGCGTATTTTTTGAAGTCCGGCTTGCGCCGTTCGTTGAAGGCGCGCACCCCTTCTTTGGATTCTTCCGATTGGTAATAGTGCTTGACGGTTTGAATGCCCAGGAAGCCTATGCCGCGAATGTTCTCTGTGTCGGCGTTGAACGAGCGCTTGGCGATGGTCAGCGCGGTTGGGCTCATCTCGTTGATCTCCTTGCACCACTGGTCCACTTCGGCATCAAGCTGGTCATGCGCCACCACTTTGTTGACCAGCCCCATCGTAGCGGCGTCGGTGGCGCTGTAACGGCGGCACAAAAACCACATTTCGCGCGCCTTCTTTTCGCCGACGATGCGTGCCAGGTATGCCGTTCCCCAGCCGGGATCAACCGAGCCAACCTTGGGCCCTACCTGGCCGAAGCTGGCCTTTTCGCTGGCGATGGTCAGGTCGCACAGCGTGGCAAAAACATTGCCACCGCCAATCGCGAAGCCCTGCACTTTGGCAATGGAGACCTTGCGCAGGTCGCGCAATGCCGTTTGCATTTCTTCAATGGGCATGCCCACGGTGCCGCGCGGGCCATACAGGCCGTCTTCGCTCAAGTGCACCTTCTGGTCGCCGCCAGTGCAAAAAGCCTTGTCGCCAGCGCCTGACAGCACCATCACATTGGCAGATTTTTCCTCGTCAGCACGGCGTAGCGCATCGATCAACTCTTCCAGGGTCTGGTTGCGAAAGGCGTTGTACACCTCGGGCCGGTTGATGGTGATGCGCACCACGCCATCGCGCACCTCAAACAAAATGTCCTTGTACTGCTTGCTCATGAATTGCTCCAAAGAAGTGAATCAGCCATGCATGGAAAGGCCGCCTGACACGCTGATGGTCTGGCCAGTGATGAAGGCCGCGTCGTCGCTGGCCAGAAAGGCCACCAGGCCGGGGTAATCGTCGGGCACGCCAATGCGTCCCAACGGCACGCCGCGCACCATGGCATCGCGGATCTTCTGGCCCTGCTCGCCGCTGCCGACAAACGCGTCCATCGCGGGCGTGTCAGTCGGGCCGGGGCAAATAGTGTTGACGGTAACGTTGCTGCGGGCCACTTCGCGTGCCAGCGCTTTGGCAAACGCAATCGTGGCGCCCTTGCAGCCGGAATAAACCACCTCGCCGGTGGACCCAACCCGGCCCGCGTCGGATGCAATATTGATGATGCGCCCGGCCTTGCGCGCTGCCATGCCCTTGGCCACCGCATGGGTCATCTGCAGCGGGCCGAACCAGTTGATGGCGGTGACCTTTTTCCAGAACGCTTCGTCGGTTTTCAGGAAGGGCATGGGGCTGTCCCAACCGGCGTTGTTGACCAGGATGTCGGTGCCCCGGCCGCTTGCGGCCTCAAACTCAGCCACCGCCTTGACGACTGCGCCGTTGTCGGTGATGTCGCAGGTGACGGCAATGGCCCGCCCGCCCGCCGCTTCGATTTCGGCAGTGGTTTGCGCGGCCGCGTCGCTGCGGATGTCAAATACGCCCACGGTCACGCCTTCCGTGGCCAAGCGCAGCGCGATGGCGCGGCCGATGCCGCTGCCCGCGCCGGTGACGATGGCGGTTTTGTCCTTGATGCCTCGCATCGGATTCTCCTTCAAGTTGACTGGATGGTTCAAGAGCCAATTCTTGACGTAATGGATAATACACTAGCGCACTATCAATGTTGCTGCCAACTTCATAGCCAGGGCGGCGGGGCGCGCGATGGCTGCAGGCGCATTATGTACACTACTGTACAGTAATGATAAGGTTGACAAAACCGCCGAGTGCGGGAAGAGGGTGCACATGACTTCAAATACACACAGCATTGATTGGGAGCTTCGGCTCGGCTACCTGATTCACGACGTCTCGCGCTTGCGCCGTAGCGCGTTTGACCGCTGCATGAAACCGCTGAACGTGACCCGTTCCCAGTGGTGGGTGCTGGCCTACCTGTCGCGCCAGGACGGTATGACCCAGTCGGCGCTGGCGGAAGAACTCGACATAGGCAAGGTCGCAGTGGGCGGCTTGATTGACCGCCTGGAGAAGGCGCAGTTTTTGCGGCGGGAGGCCGACCCCGGCGACCGGCGCGTGAACCGCGTCTTTCTTGAACCCAAAAGCAAGCAGCTGATTGCCCGAATGCGCAAGGTGAACCACAAAATGAATGCGCAGATCCTGGCCGGGCTGGCCGACGACAAGCTCGAAGCCACAGCGGTGGCCCTGGGCGCGATCAAAGCCAACCTTTTGAGCTACTTGCAGTCCGCCGATATCTGAAGCCCGCGAAGCGCCACGTGTGGTGCGGACCATTGCGCAAACAGGGAAAACACCGGCAAACTAAGGTTTATAGTGTGGTAGTGTATGGTTATGCAGCGCATCAATAGTCTGGAAAGTATTGGCCACCCTGCAGCCGGATTGTCGCTGGCTGTGCAAGGCGTCGAACTGCGCTTTGGCGGCATTCACGCATTGCGCAAGGTTTCCTTTGCAGCGGCAGCCGGGAAAATTACTGCGGTGATCGGGCCCAACGGGGCCGGCAAGACCAGCGTCTTCAACACCATATCGGGTTTTTACCGCCCTCAGGCAGGCCGCGTGTTGCTGGGGGGCGATGACATCACCGATGTGCCGGTCCATGCGCGCGCCAGTCGTGGCCTGGCGCGCACGTTCCAGAACATTGCGTTGTTTCGCGGCCTCTCTGTGCTGGAGAACATCAAGCTCGGCGGACACCACACCATGGGCACTGGCATCTGGTCGGCGATGACCTACAACCGGGCGGCGCAACGCGAAGAGATGGCGCTGCGTGAAGAAGTTGAGCGACGGGTAATCGACTTTCTGGAGTTGGACCACATTCGCCACCAGTCCGTGGACGTGCTGGCTTATGGCCTGCAGAAACGGGTGGAACTGGCGCGCGCGCTGGCCATGCGACCCCGGGTCTTGATGCTCGATGAACCTGTGGCCGGCATGAACCGGGAAGAGACCGAGGACATGGCGCGCTTCATTCTGGATGTTCAGGAAGAATGGGGCGTGACGGTTTTATTGGTCGAGCACGACATGGGCATGGTGATGGATATTTCCTCCCAGGTGGTCGTGTTGAATTTCGGCGAAATCATCGCCAGTGGCACGCCAACCGAAGTGCGAAATCATCCCCTGGTGATCGAGGCCTACCTCGGCGTCGAATCCAGTGAATCTGCAGGGGCTGTTGCATGAGCGAGTTTCTGGAGTACAGCCTGCTCGGGTTGCTGTCCGGCGGCGTCACCGCCCTGATCGCCTTGGCCTTCGTGCTGATCTACAAAGGCACGGGTGTCGTGAATTTTGCGGTGGGTGAATTCATGATGTTGGGCGCCTATCTGTATTACGCGGGCGCGGTATCTTTTGGCCTGGCCCCGTGGCTGGCCTTTTTGCTTTCCTTGTTCGGCATCGGACTTTTGGCGATTGTTCTGGAGCGCGCCGTGTTGCGGCCTTTGTCTGGCCAACCGGTGGTGGCAGTGATGATGGCGACCATCGGCATGGCCAGCATCATCCATGGCGGTGTTGAGGCGGTCTGGGGTGGCGATACCTATTCACCACCGACGCTGCTGCCGCGCACGCCACTGGCGATGGGCGAAATTTTGATACCGGGCACCATGCTTGGGAATTTCGCCGTGGCGTCTATTTTGATCGGCGCATTTCTCGCCTTCTTTCGTTATTCAAAAACGGGCATTGCGATGCGCGCCACAGCCAGTGATTCAGTGACTGCGGCCACCCTGGGCATCGATATCAACTTCGTGCAGCGCTTGACCTGGCTGTTGTCCGGGCTGGTGGGCACCGTGGCCGGCGTGTTGATTGCAAGTTCAGCAGGCTTGTCGCCGCTGCTCGCGGCCGCAGCGTTGGGTGTGTTCGCCGCCATCATCCTGGGTGGGCTGGACAGTATTTTGGGCGCTATTGTGGCAAGCCTGCTGATTGGCTGGATTGAGGCCCTGGGAGCCGGTTACCTGGGCGGCAAAAGCCGCGATGTGTTGCCCTTTGTGCTGGTGCTGGCGGTGCTGGTATTCAAGCCTTATGGCATGTTTGGCACGCGAACTATTGAGCGGTTATAGCGGCATCGCACAACGATGAGAACCGCCGTCTTTCACGAAACTTTTGCGTCTGAAGAGCGCCTGTGGGACTCAACCACCGCGCGTCGCTGGATGCTGGCCTTCACACTGTGCCTGTTCGCCATGCCGCTGTGGGGCAGCGACTATGCGCTGGCCATGGCTTGCATTGTGGGCATCCATGTCATTGCCACATTGGGTTTGAACTTGACGACTGGCAACACGGGTTTGATCTCCCTGTGCCATGGCGCCTTCATGGGTGTGGGGTGTTATACCGTCGCGTGGCTGGCGGCGCGCGGGCTGCCGTTCTACATCACACTGCCACTCGCGGGTCTCGTTACCGCCTTTCTGGGCCTCATCGTTGGCCTGCCCAGTTTGCGCGTCAAGGGGGTCTACCTGGCCATCGCGACACTGGCGGCGCATTTCATCCTGACTTTCGTATTCCGCGAATGGGAGTCCGTGACGGGCGGCGTGCCGGGCACCAAAATTCCCCGCGCCAATTTATTCGGGTTCGAGTTCATTGGCGACCGGCGCAACTTTTATTTGATCTTTATCTGCGCTTTTGTACTGGCCTTGGCCGCCCGCAACCTGGCTAGAACCCACATTGGGCGGGCGCTGGTGGCGGTGCGTGATCGGGACATTTCAGCAGAAATTCTCGGCGTGCACTTGCTGCGCACCAAGCTCACTGCGTTTGCCTTGGGTGCGTTTTATGCGGGAGTGGCTGGCGGCTTGCTGGGGTATTTTTACGGCGCCATCACGCCCGACTATTTTGTATTGACGCTCTCCGTCTATTATCTGGCGGCCATCATTGTCGGTGGCCTGGGCACGGTGCTGGGCAGTGTTCTGGGTGCCCTTTTCATGACCTTTGTGCCAGAAGCCCTGCGCCTTTTGGCACATGCCAGTTCCCAGTGGTTTCCAGGCGTCGCTGGCCTGCTCTTGCCGATGGGGCAAGTGGTGTTTGGCGTGCTGATTATTGTTTTTCTGATCTTCGAACCCCATGGCCTCGCTGCGATCTGGCAACGGGTGCGCCGAGGGTTTCACCTCTGGCCGTTCAAAACCTGAACCGTCAAAGTCTATTTCGCTGCATCCACTGCTTCATCCACCGGTTCACTTTTCACAAGGAGATCATCATGACAGGCATCCAAAGGCGCAAACTCGTTCAAGCCATCGGTGTTGCCAGCACCCTCGGGCCGTTTGCCATCGGCACCTCGTCGGCGCAGGCGCACAAAGGCGATATTGTGATTGGCGCGTCGCAGCCGATCACCGGTGTGTTTTCCTTTGCCGGCAAAGACATGAATTTCGGCCTGAACGATTTCGTGCAGTGGAAGAACGCCAATGGCGGCGTAGCCGGGCGAAAGATGCGCTACGTCTCGGAAGACAGCGGTTTCAAGCTGGACCAGGGCGTTGCCATCTTCAAGAAAATCATGGCGGCCGAGAAGCCGTCGTTCTTCTATGGCGACAGCACGCAATGGGCCAAGGCGGTCGCGCAAGACGCGATTGCGTCCAATTCGATCATGACCTCGTCGACCTCGCTGGCGGCCGTGGTGGCCGATCCCGTCAACATGCCGCAACACATCGTCCCCGGTGCCACTTATGGGCGCCTGCACGAGGTGCTGATGGAATACATTGCGCGTACCTCGCGCGGTGCTGCGGCCAAGCCCAACATCGCCTATGTCTATTCAGACACCGAGTTTGGCAGTGATGGCATTCCGGGCGGAAGGGCGCGGGCGCAGAAACTGGGCCTGCCCATCGTGGCCGAGATCATCACCAAACAATCGGGCGTAGACGTGGCGCCTGAAGTTGCCAAGTTGCGCCGCGCCAAGCCCGACATCGTCATCTTCCAGGGTTACATCGCGGCACCCATGCCCGAGTTTGTGCGCCAGTTGCGCGAAGCCGGCATGAACCCGCAGTTCATGGGCACAGCCTGGGGACTGGACCGGCCCGCCTATGGTGCCCTGGCGGCGCTGGGCGTGCAATTGGCGGGGGTGAGCATGTACCGCTATGGGCACGAGACCGATTCACCCATGATCAACAACATGCGTGACTACCTCGCCAAAAACCGGCCGGACATCAAGGTGCCGTCTCCGTTCTACATTTCCACATGGCTTACCGGCATGATCTTTGCCGAGGTCGCGGAACGTTGCATCAAAGCCAACAAGCCGCTGCAGTTAAGCCATATGAAGGCCGCGCTGGAGTCGATGAAGGAATGGGACACAGGCGGGATCACCGGCCTGTTGGCTGATTTGAGCGGCCATCAGATTCCAATTGGCCGCATGTACCAGTACGACCCGGAGAAAAAGACCATGGAACCGGCCAGCGGCTGGATCAAGGTCTAGACAGACGGTCTGAACGAAAAATGAGTGATGCGGCGCTGACCATTGAGAACATTGAGGTTGTCTACAACCACAGTGTGCAGGCGCTGCGTGGCCTGTCGGTCGAAGTGCCACAGGGCCAGATTGTGGCCCTGCTCGGCTCCAATGGCGCCGGCAAGACGACCACCTTGAAGGCGGTTTCAGGCATCCTGCCGTTTGAGAAAGGGCGCGTGGCTTCAGGTCGCATCCGTTTTTTTGGCGACGATGTGGGCGATCAGGCAGCCTACCAACTGGCGCGCCAGGGCCTGGCCCACGTGCGGGAAGGGCGGCATGTTTTTGGCGATCTGAGCGTTGAGGAAAACCTGGTGGCTGCGGCGAATGCACTGAAGGGCCGACAGCGTGGCGACACGGACCCCGAGCTGGTGTTTGGCTACTTCCCGCGCCTGAAAGAGCGGCGCAAACTGTTGGCCGGTTATCTGTCTGGCGGCGAGCAGCAA
>JANOMD010000143.1:0-4134 GCA_031420135.1 Rhodoferax sp.
GGACCTGGCTGCGCTTGGCGCACGGCTCAAGCCCGCCAGGCACCCGCTGGCCCTGTTTGGCGGCGGGCACGTGGGCAAGGCGCTGATCAACCTGCTGGGAACCTTGCCATTTCAGGTGACGTGGATTGACAGTCGCGATGAAATCTTTCCGGTCAGTGTGCCCGACAACGTGGAATGCGAGCACAGCGACCCGGTGCAGGCAGCAGTGACAGCGCTTGAAAGCGGCTCGGCCGTTCTCATCATGAGCTTCAGCCATGCCGAAGATCTGGACGTGGTGGCGGCGTGCCTGATGCGCCATCGCCAAAGGGCCGACCTGCCCTTTGTCGGCTTGATCGGAAGCCAGACCAAGTGGGCAACCTTTAGCCATCGGCTGGCAGCGCGCGGCTTCACGCCGGCTGAACTGGCCCACGTCACCTGTCCGATCGGCGTTGCAGGCATCGCGTCAAAATTGCCCGAAGCGATTGCGGTTTCTGTGGCGGCGCAGTTGCTTCAGTCGGGCTGGATGGCAGGCGGCTGACGCCGTCACTTTGGCTTCGGATCGCGCATGTAGTAGTTGTCCCACTCACTGGCGCTGGACTCGTTGAAACCGTGGCGCACATAGAACTCGTTGGCCGGGCTTTCGCGCAAGGCCCCGACATGCACCACCAGCCCCTGCGCATCGGCCTCTTCAAACACCCGCTCCAGCACGCGGGTGCCAATGCCCCGGCGCTGAAAGGCGGGGCGAAGGTAAAGGTGCTCCAGCAGCAGGCCGCCGTCCTGCTGCTTGACGACGATGAATCCGATGCGTTCGCCCTGCATGACGATGTGCCGGGTATCGGCCGCTGAAAAACTGTCCCGCAGCCGCGCGGCGGCACGCGCCGGATCGAACCGCCCAATGCGCTCCAGGCTCTCGCGCATCGCTTCAAGGCGAATCGCAATAAAGCCATCCAGATCGGCTTCGTGGGCGGGCATTAAATTGAAGTTCATGGTGCGACGGTGCAGCAGGAAAGACGATACACCAAAGTGACCGGCTTGCGTCAATGGGTTCGATTGAGGCTGCATTTAAACGATATATAAAAAATAGCAAACTCTCTATTAAATACGTGAGCTAGAAGCACATTTGACTGTTTTTTTCGGATTTTGACGGCAATTTTCGCTTTAAATTAACTTAAAAGTTAATTAAATTCACATTTTCGCCGCTTCCTTCACCGCCTCTTTCGCCCCTTGATTGCCGGGCAGTTGCGCATTGCTATAGGCCCGCCATGGCAGTGGCACGCAGTGTTTACACTTAGGCTCATTCCCTGCTCAAGGCCACGCCATCCCCATGAAAACCTACCAGATTGCCTACATTCCCGGCGATGGAATTGGCAAGGAAGTCATCCCTGCCGCGCTGCACACCCGCGACCTGGGCGGCACGGCCACGACAGCGCAAGTGACCGACGCCGTCTGCGCAGCCATTGCCCGCGCATCACACGATTAACTTTTTGCCGGAGATCGACCATGACGCAGGCGCGCAACGATTGGGGTTGGGGGAAAAATGGACACACCGCCCAACCACAAGCAAAGCCGCGCGAGTTTCTGGAATTTCTGTTCCGCACTGCCGTCCAGCGGGCTTTGCCGCTGCACAACACGGCGGCATGGCTCCCCAAACCACCCAGCGCCAGCAGCGGCGGGCGCACCCTCGTGCTGGGCGCAGGCAAAGCCGGTGGCGCGATGGCACAGGCGGTTGAGGCGCTGTGGCCGCCTGACGCGCCCTTGAGCGGGCTGGTCGTCACGCGCTACGGCCACACGCCGGCGCGCCCGCCGGGTCTGCCACAGCGCATTGAGGTGGTCGAAGCCGCGCACCCGGTGCCGGACGCTGCGGGTCTGGCCGCTGCCGAGCGTATTCTGGCGTTGACACAGGGCTTGACTGAGAACGACCTGGTGCTGTGTCTGATATCCGGCGGCGGCTCGGCCTTGCTCACGCTGCCAGCGATTGGTTTGTCTCTTGAAGACAAGCAGGCCATCAACCAGGCGTTGCTGAATTCGGGTGCCAACATCGGTGAGATGAACTGCGTGCGCAAACACTTGTCGCGCATCAAGGGGGGTCGTCTGGCGCTGGCCTGCGCGCCGGCCCGCGTGGTGACGCTCACCATCAGCGACGTGCCGGGTGACGACCCCAGCGTGATCGCCAGCGGCCCCACGGTGCCGGACGCCAGCACCTGTGCGGACGCGCTGGCAATTTTGAAGCGTTACGGGATCACCTTGCCGCCCGCTGTTGCGCAGTTGCTCGAAAGCGCTGCCCTGGAAACGCCCAAACCCGGCGACGCCGCCTTCAGCGGGCATGCCGTGCACTTGATCGCCACGCCGCTGCAGTCACTTGAAGCGGCTGCCGATGTCGCGCGCGCGGCCGGTCTTGAAGCCTACATTTTGAGTGACGAGATCGAAGGCGAGTCGCGCGAAGTCGGCAAGGTGCACGCCGCGCTGGCCCGGGCTGCTGCCAAGGGTGTCGGCCCTTTCAAAAAACCTTGCGTGATTTTGAGCGGCGGCGAAACCACGGTGGCGGTGCGCAAGCTGCCGCCCGGTACCAAGCCGGGGCAGGGCGGGCGCGCGGGCGAGTTTTGCATGGGTCTGGCGCAGGCGCTGCAGGGGCAGCCGGGCGTGTGGGCATTGGCGGCTGACACCGACGGCATTGACGGCACACAGGACAACGCCGGTGCGTTTGTCAGCCCGGATACGCTGGCGCGCGCATTGACCGGCAACATGAAGGTGGATAGCTACCTGGACCGCAACGACGCCTGCGGGTTCTTTGGACCTTTGGGTGATTTACTGGTCACCGGGCCGACCCACACCAACGTCAACGACTTCCGCGCAATGTTGATCTTGTGACTATTAAAAAAATAGCAAACTTTCTATATAATACGTGAGCTATAGGCGTATTTGGTCATCTTTTTGGTGATTTTGACGGTTTTTCAGAAAAAAATTAACTTGCAGGTTAATAATTTTCACCCCCGAAGCCCTGGCCCAGCGCAGCAAACTGGAAACCACCCAGTGGGCCAAGGCAATCCGGGATGCGAAGATTGAGCTGCGGTGACTGGGTGCCCCACAGCCCCAGCACACCAACACGGTAGGTGAAATGGGGGTCAGATCGCAATTTTTTTGCAAGCGCAGCGCAGCACCCGCAGGGTCGGCCAAAGGCCGAGAAAATTTGGGCTCTGACCCCAATTTCGCCGGGCTACAGGCCGCGCGATCAACTCACAACGCAGCCACATCCACCGCCAACCCCAAGCGTGCACTGCGCGCAATGGCTTCCAGCGTGGCCGCAATGTCCAGGCTGGCGCTGGCGGCACGATCTATCGCAGCAAAGTCTTTGTCTGCCACTACCTTGGCAAAGGCTTCTGCGGCAAACAAAAAGCCGCTGCCGGTGGCTGATGTGATGTCTTCAAACGGGATGCTGTTGGCCGTGCCACGGCGCACGCGCATCTGGCTCTGCAGGTAGCCCCAGGGGTGGTTGGGCTGTGCGCTGGTGTGGTTCAGGTACTCCGTCTCCACCGTCCCGCTTGCGCCGATGATGGTGGCACGGCGGTGGTTGGCGGCGTTCATCGCGCAGGTCATCTGGGCGCGACGCCCATCAGCGTAATGCAGCGTCGCCATCAGGCTGATGTCCACCCCTGTATCGGACCAGTTGGCATCGGCCATCACGCGCTGCGGCGCGCAGCCCATCACCAGGCGGATCATGCTCAGGGTGTAGCTGCCTGCATCCAGCAGGGCGCCGCCGCCCAGATCGGGGTTCATGCGGATGTTGTTGGCCGGGTTGGCCAGGGTGAAGCCAAAGCTGGCCTGCACTGAGCGAACGTCGCCCACCGTGCCATCGTGCAGCAAGGCCAGCAGGTCGCGCGTCTGCGGCTGAAACCACCACGGGTAGGCCTCCAGCAGCATCACGCCATGCAGGCGCGCGGCGGCAAACATGGTCTGCGCCTCGGCCAGGCCCAGCGCCAACGGCTTCTCGCACAGGACGTGCTTGCCCTGCGCCGCCGCCTTGATGGCCCATTCGGCGTGCAGGCTGTTGGGCAGGGGGATGTAGATGGCGTCAATCGCCGGGTCGGCCAGCAGCGCCTCGTAACTGCCGTGGTGGCGGGCAATGCCGTTGGCGGCTGCATAGGCGGCAGCGGTGTC
>JANOMD010000144.1:0-1645 GCA_031420135.1 Rhodoferax sp.
GTGATGCTGGTCAGCCACGACCGGGCGCTGTTGCGCGCCGTGTGCGACGAATTCTGGATGGTCTCGCGCGGTGGCGTGGCACCGTTTGATGGCGACCTGGACGACTATCAGCGTTACTTGCTGGACGAAGCCAAGCGCCAGCGCGAGCTGATCAAGGAAGCCAGCAGCAGCGCGGTGAAGGCCGCCGCCAAGGCGCAAAAAGCGCAGGCCGATGCCCACACCGTCGAGGAAAAAAGCAAAGCCGAACAGCGCCGCATGGACGGCCCAAAACACGGCGGCAAAGATAGCAAAGGCGCCAGCAGGCAAAAATCTTCCAGCGACAAACCAAAGTCGTTCAAACGCGAACTGGAATTGGTCGAAGCCCGGATGAACGTTTTGAACGGCGAAGGCGCGGCCCTGGAAGTTCGTCTGGCCGCACTGCCCCTGCCGTCCGAAATTGCCGATATCGGCAAACGCCTCAAAGTCGTCAATGACGAGCTCAAAACGCTGGAAGACCAATGGCTGGAGCTGTCAGCCAAGGCAGAGACGGTGGGGGCTTAGGGAGGCGGAAATAGCCAATATCCAGAGCGAGCAGCGCACCGTTGAAAGCGCCGTTGAATTGACTAAGATCAATATGCACTGCAGGATGATGCATTAAGATGAACCCACCCAAGTTAATACGAAAGGTGGGCTCATGACAACACCAATCACCCAGTTGATGGTTCACATCGACCCTTCTGCCCACTCGGCGCAGCGTTTGGCACTTGCGTGCAGCCTCGCCAAGCGCCATGGGTCATCCATCACGGCGTTGTATGCGGCGACACCCCAGTACGTTGACCTGCCGTTCGCACCTGATGGCGGTCAAAGTATGGGCGCGTCCATGCGCCAGACGGATGAAAGCTATCGAACGCAGGCCCGAGCGGAATTTGACCGGTTTCAGGCCTCCATGCAAAGCAGTTCGGGAGTTCAGATGACCTGGGCTCAGGTGGACGACGAACCGATGATGGCAGCATTCGCCAAGCAGGCACTGTATGCCGACTTGTTGGTACTGGGCCAACATGACCCGGTCAGCAAGCACGCGGTCCACATGCCCGCCGACTTTGTTGAAAGTGTCATGGCCATGAGCGGAAAACCAGCATTGGTGCTGCCGTTCATTGGCGCGCCTTCCAGCCTGGCCGAAAGAATCGTGATCGCCTGGAAGCCGACCCGCGAAGTGGCCCGGGCAGTCTCGGCTGCAGTCCCCCTGCTACAGGCTGCGAAAGAGGTTCACGTTGTGACTTGGGGAACTGGTGGAGCGGCGGCTTTGGGCGGGCGGCTTGATCTAAAGCAGTACCTGATGCTGCGCGGCATACAGGCAAACTGGCACCTACAAGGCGACGCGCCCAAGGACATTGGCGAGATGCTGTTGTCCCGGGTGTTCGACTTTCAGGCCGATCTACTGGTGATGGGATGCTACGGGCACAGCCGATCGCTGGAGTGGGTTCTGGGCGGCGTTTCACGCACTATTTTGCAGACGATGACAGTGCCAGTGTTGATGGCGCATTGACGCGGCAGTCCAGTGCGGCGAGCAGCAGAAAAACTTGCTTTCATTCATGCGCCTGGCCTTATCTGACCTGGACGTATCGGTTCCGGGAGCCCGAGGCTGATTTGTGCTGGCGATGGTGCC
>JANOMD010000145.1:0-3491 GCA_031420135.1 Rhodoferax sp.
GATGCGGTGGTAGTCGCGCGGGCTCAGGTACAGGGTGGCGAAGCTGCCATCCTGAAATTGCGCTGCCAAAGCGACATCACCCCCGACCAGCGCCGTGGTCGAGTAGTGGTGACCTTTGGCCTGAAAAATCTGGTCCCGCTCAATCGCGCCAAACTGGCTGATGGCGCCGTCCACCGGGCAGATCAGGTCTGCCGTGGCCAACGGGCGCGCGCCGGGCTTCAGGGCGCGGGTGAAGAAATCGTTGAAACTGGCATAGCTGGCAATGTTGGGGTTGGCCGCCTCGCCCATGTTGACCTGGTACTTGCCGATGAACCAGGTGATCAACTGCGTCGTGAGGTCGCCCCATCGACGCGATGCCACCCAACCTGCAACTGCCGTCAACGCCTGCTTGGGCAACAGGTATTGCAACCACACTTTGAACGAATCTGACACCACGGCACTCCAGGGAAATCGGTGCGCAATTCTAGTGTCCTGACAGAGCGGTTTATAGTGTGACGATGAACGCAGCCGTCAAACCCGAGTTACTTCAAAAAACAGAACTTCTGGCGCAACTTCTGCCTGCGCTTGAAGCGCATCTGCCCAAGCATGCCCTGCTGTGGCACAGCGAAGACACGACCCCCTACGAATGTGACGGCCTGACTGCCTACCGCCAACGCCCTCTGCTGGTGGCGCTGCCTGAGACCGATGCCCAGGTGCAGGCCGTGCTCAAGGTGTGTTTCGAGCTGAACGTGCCGGTGGTGGCGCGCGGCGCGGGCACAGGCCTGTCGGGCGGGGCCATGCCGCATAAGCTGGGCGTGACGCTGTCTCTGGCCAAGTTCAACAAGATTCTGAAAATGGACGGATTGAGCCGCACGGCAGTCGTTCAATGCGGCGTGCGCAACCTGGCCATCAGCGAAGCGGCCGCGCCTCTGGGACTGTATTACGCGCCGGACCCCAGCAGCCAGATTGCCTGCACCATCGGCGGCAACGTGGCTGAAAACTCGGGCGGCGTGCATTGCCTGAAATACGGCCTCACGGTGCACAACGTGCTCAAGGTCAAAGGCTTCACCATGGCCGGTGAGCCGGTTGAATTTGGCAGCGATGCGCTGGATTCGCCGGGTTATGACCTGCTCGCCATTGCCATCGGCTCTGAAGGCATGCTGGCGGTGACGACTGAAGTCACCGTCAAGCTCATCCCCAAGCCGCAGTTGGCGCGTTGCATCATGGCCAGTTTTGACGACATCCGCAAAGCCGGCGACGCGGTGGCGGCCGTCATCGCGGCGGGCATCATCCCGGCCGGGCTGGAGATGATGGACAAACCCATGACCGCCGCCGTCGAAGACTACGTCCACGCCGGTTACGACCTGACGGCAGCGGCGATTTTGCTGTGCGAAAGCGACGGCACGCCGGAAGAAGTCGAAGAGGAAATTGGCCGCATGACCCAGGTGCTGCAAGCCTGTGGCGCCACCGCCATTGCGGTCAGCCAGAACGAGGCGGAGCGACTGAAATTCTGGAGTGGCCGCAAAAACGCCTTTCCGGCCAGCGGGCGCATCAGCCCGGACTACATGTGCATGGATTCCACCATTCCCCGCAAGCGCCTGGCTGACATTCTGCTGGCGATTGCCGAGATGGAGAAAAAATACAACTTACGCTGTTGCAACGTCTTTCACGCAGGCGACGGCAACCTGCATCCGCTGATTTTGTTCGACGCCAACGACGCCGACCAGTTGCACCGCTGCGAGCTGTTTGGCGCCGACATTCTGGAAACCAGCGTCGCCATGGGCGGCACCGTCACGGGCGAGCATGGCGTGGGCGTCGAAAAACTCAACAGCATGTGTGTGCAGTTCACGTCAGAAGAGAACGAACAGATGTTTGGCGTCAAACGCGCCTTTGACCCGAAAGGCCTGCTCAACCCTGGCAAGGTGATTCCGACACTGAACCGCTGCGCCGAGTACGGCAAGATGCTGGTGCGCGCCGGGCAGATCAAGCACCCGGACTTGCCGAGGTTTTAACGCGAAACCAACCCGCGCCTGGATGCAGGTCGGGCGCAACAGCGGTCAGCGCACAAGTTCTGCGGGTTCCGACGAAGCCCCCCTCAGCAGCCAGACGCCATAAATCAAAACGATAGTGCCTTCCACAAACAGAATCGGGCGCAGCGCCTGAAGCGACGGCTCGTTCCAGGCCATGGCGATGATGACGCACAGGCCGATTTTCTCGACGGCGGCGGCGACGACGATCGGGCGGCGCAGCTCGACGTGGCTGGCGGAATAGACCAGCAAGGCACCAAAACAGAATGCCAGCAGGCCCCAGTGCTTGGTAAATGGCACGCCGGCTTCACGCCCCACATTCAGGCCCAAGATGTTGAGCATCGCCCAGGGCAGAAAAAACATCACGATGGGCAGCATGCTGATGATGCCGGTCACGACAAGGATTTTGGTGAAATGTTTGACGATCATTCGAGTTCTCCTGCGCAGTGCCTGATTTGATTTTGAAAACGGTTGGCAATGCCCCGTGTTTTACCACGCATCGATAGGCAGCACGCCGGATGGCGGCGCTATTTTGGCTGACTGCAGCCCGCGCAGCAGCCAGCCACGGGTGTGGGCCGGGTCAATGACGGCATCAATCTCCAGGTGGGTGGCCATGTTGATGGCACTGCCTTTTTCATACTGGCTTGCCACCAGCTCGCTGTAAAGCGCCTCGCGCGCCTGGCCTTCGGGTGCCGCCTGCAACTCTTTGCGAAAACCCAGTTTCACAGCGCCTTCAAGCCCCATGCCGCCGAACTCGCCGGTGGGCCACGATATCGTGAACGCTGATTCCGCAAATCCGCCACCAGTCATCGCCATGGCGCCCAGGCCATAGCCTTTGCGCAGCACCACGGCAAACAGCGGCACGCGCAAATGGGCGCTGGCGATGAACATGCGGCTGACATGGCGCACCTGCGCACGCGTCTCGATGTCCGGGCCGACCATGAAACCGGGCGTATCGACAAAACTGACCAGGGGCAGGCCGTGCGCGTTGCAAAGCTGCATGAAGCGCGCGCATTTGTCAGCCGCGTCTGCGTCAATGGCGCCGCCCAGATGCTGCGGGTTATTGGCCATCAGCCCGACCGGCTTGCCCTCAATGCGGCCCAGCGCCGTATGAATGCCCTTGCCAAAACCATCGCGCAGAACCAGCAGGCTGCCCGGGTCCACCACGCCCGACACGACCGCGAGCGTGTCATAGACGCGCAGGCGATTCTGTGGCACCACATCGCGCAGCGCCAGCGCGTCGGGGCCGGGCACGCCCGCCGTGGCACCCTGGAAGAACGACAGGTAATGCCTGGCTGCGACAACCGCCTGTGCCTCATCCTGCACCAGAATGTCAATCACGCCATTGCCGTGCTGGACGTCGCTGGGTCCGATCTGTTCCGGCTGGAAAACGCCCAGGCCACCACCTTCGACCATGGCTGGCCCGCCCATGCCGATGTTGCTGTTGCGGGTGGCAATGATGACGTCGGCACAGCCCAGCAGCGC
>JANOMD010000146.1:0-3267 GCA_031420135.1 Rhodoferax sp.
ACAAAAATCTCGCTCGAATCATCGGTAAATTTCTTGATGCCCGAGGCCCGGCCAAACTTGTGGACCAGCGTGGTGATGAGCTGGGCCTTGCGCTCTGCCACCAGGCTCAGCAGCTCGCGCGCTGTCTTGGCCCGGTGAGGAATAAAGCCGCAGGCCGCAAAGGTGTTGCCCAGCTGCTTGTCCAGATCAGTGCGATCAGTGACCAGCACAATGCGCGCCTCGCCGCTGCGGTTAACGGCCGGGTCCAGCGCGAGCTGGCGTGCCAGCATCACCATGGTCAGCGACTTGCCCGAGCCCTGGGTGTGCCAGACAATGCCGCCTTCACGCGCGCCGTCATTCGTGCGGCTTTGTATGGCCGCCAGCACTTTTTGCACCGCAAACACCTGCTGGTAACGCGCTACCTTGCGCTGCCCGCCGTCAAACACGGTGTAGGCAAACGTGAGCTCAAGCAGGCGTTGCGGTCGCAGCAGCCCATACAGTGTTCGATCTTGCACCGTGGGCTCGCGCTGCACGGTGTAGCTGGCGCGGGTTTGCTCCGCTCTGGGTGCGGTGCCTTCATTGACGTGGGCCTGCACCAGCTCGAACAAGCTGGCCTGCACAAGCGCGGGCAGCGGCTTGGAAATCGCGGCCCGCAGCTCGGCTTCCTGCGCCGAGGGCAGCTCTTCTTTCCACGCCGCCCAAAATTTGGCCGCCGTGCCCACCGTGGCGTAGCGGGCGCTGTTGCGGTTGGTGGCCAGCACCAGTTGAATGTGGTGAAACAGCGCGGGAATGAAGTCTTCGGTCTGGTTGCGAATGGTTTGTGAAATGCCTTGCTCCAGCAGTTCGCTCGGGGCTTTGCACTCGATGGTGACCAGCGGAATGCCGTTGACAAACAGCACCAGGTCAGGCCGCACGGTGTCAAAACTGCGCGTGCGCTCCACCGCAAATTCGGGGCTGACGTGCCACACATTGTTTTCAGGGCGCTGCCAGTCGATGTAGCCCAGTGAAAACGCCTTGGTGTCGCCGTCCACGGCCTGCTCCAGGCTGATGCCCAGCGTCAGCAGGTTGTACACCGCCTCGTTGGTGCGCTGCAACCCGTCATTGGGCACAGCCCGCAGGCGCTGAATGGCGGCATGAATGTTTTCTTCGGTAAACGGATGCACCGCGCCCCGGTACTGGATGCTGTTGAGGCGTTTGAGCTGCGCACGCAGCACCTCTTCCAGCAGCACATTGGCCCGTTTACTACCGCGCGCAGCCATGGCTTCGGCCGGGCTCAGGTACTGCCAACCCAAGTTGACCAGCAGTTGCACCGCCGGTATCTGGCTGAGGAAGACTTCCTCGGTCTGAAAGCGGCGCGGGTCGGTGCTCATGCGGCCTGCCGGAGGAAACAGACGCTATTAAAATAATAGCTGTCTGCGCACGTGTTTATTGGGCTATAAGCCGATTTCATGCTGAAAACTCCTTCGGAAGAGCCGTTTTTGGCATGTGCCAGTTGCCGGAAAGCAGCTTTTGCATCAGGGCGCGTTTTTGGGTGCGTAGCTGCTCGATTCGCTGCACCGCCAAGCCAATTTCAGAGTCGGCGAGGTCTAAAAATGTGGCAATTGCTTCTTGCTCTGGCGAGGGCGGCAGTGGCAATTTGATCGACTTGAAGTCGGTGTAGCTGATTTGTTTGCCGTCCCGAATACCCACCACGGCTACGGACAGGCGATGCAGAAAGTCCGCCGATTTGAAGTATTGACGAAAGTAAGGCGCATGCACCTTCGCGGTGTCGGCTTCCAGCACCGTGTAGGCTGGGCTTACCAGGCCGCGATATGCCGAATGCTCAAGCCCACCTTGAAACGAGCGCAGGCTGATGACAAAGTTATCTGGCTCGACCAGCTTGAACGAATTGACATCGCCACTGGGCATGGTGACGCGCCCGACCAGCATGGTGCGCGGAATCACACCACGGTCTTGCGTGACGGAAAGCAGTTGCTCGTTTAGCTGGCTTCGTTTGGCAATGTCGTCAAACAGCTGGTCTGCACGCGTCATCTTCCATCTGGCCTTGAACCCCTTTAGGCGCCTACGCCCGGTCAGCAGTTGTTGCATCAGGCCTTGTTTGCGTTGCTCTAGTGCAGCTAGCAAGGCGGTGGCTTTTTCGATGGCGGCATTCCATTCCCTGGCCGCTGAAACGATTTCATCGCGAGCGGTTTTGCTCAGTACAGGAACAGGTATTTCCCGAATCAGGGTGGTGTTGAGGTTTTCCTGGCTGCCGGTGTTGCTGAGGCGGCGAATACGGGTGTAGTTCGCCTCAAGCATATAAAACAAAAACTCGGATTCGATCAATTCGGCTTTCGGAATGATTGCGGCACAAGCCTGGTTGGTGGCCGCTACAATCGCGAGAATGCCCACTTTCTCGCGCGTTGTACCTTTTCCGTACATCGCCATCAAGAGCGTGCCTTTGGGCAGCAGCCTGGCGGCCGATTCTTTGAGCCCGCGCTCAGTCAAATATTCGGTGGGCGACGCAATGACATTGAAGTCAATCTCTCCGGTGCCTACCCAAGGAATGGAACCACCCCAGTAAGCGGGCGTTCCCCTGTCAGGCGTGCCGCCGGTCATGACGGTTGCCAGGTTGCCAAGTGGCGTAGTCTTCATTGCGACTTGCCTCTGGGCGTGTTAGGTTTTGCAAGCGTCTTCGCCACTTTCTCAAACTCCACCTCCACCGCCGAAACTTCATTCGCGCGCTTCAAGCGGTACTGCTCCCACTCGGCTCTCGCTTTGTCCAGCGCTTGTTCATGGCTGATCTTGCCAGTGTGTGCAAGCACGCCACGGCCCGAGAGTTTGAGGAAGTCGTCGAGTTTGCCGGCCCATGCCGCCATGGTCATGGGCTGTCGCCCCAGGGCTTGAAGTTCGGCAAACTCCAGGTAAGCGGTGACGATGCGGTTGAGCAGCTTCAGCTCGTCGGGTTGCAGGTAGTTTTTGGCAATCGCGGCATCGGCACGCCGTGGCAGGCCCGTCTTTCCGTCGAGCCAGTTGGTCATGCCCGCATGAGGCAGCGAAGCGTCGGCGCGGTGCCAGATGATTTCAGCCGCCGTTTTGCCATGGGCGGCAAAGTGCATCTTGTTTTGTACAGCGGCAAAAAACCGCTTGGCATCATCGGTAGGGGTGGCGTAGTCAACACTGGTGGCAAAAATATCGAGCACCTTGCGCCAAAATTCTTTCTCACTGCTGCGAATGTCGCGAATGCGTTCCAGCAGCTCTTCAAAGTAGTCGGCGTCCTTCCCTTTTTTAAAGCGCTGGTCGTCCAGC
>JANOMD010000147.1:0-3911 GCA_031420135.1 Rhodoferax sp.
GCGCCAGCGCGTCAATGGCCGCTGGACCTACGACGAACGCCATCTTTGTCATAGCCCGCAGGAGCGCCTGTTCTTCAACCACGAGTGGCAGGAGGGTTTGCTGCCGGTGCAGGGCGTGGGGCGTGACACCTTGCTGCAATACCAAAAGTTTGCCGCGCTGGTGACGCAGGCGCGCCAGCGCTCAAGCTGGACCCTGCCCGCCGCAAGGGCTCCGATGACTTTGGAGAAACAGTCGCTGCAAGCGCTGACTTTCAAGGCCTATCTGGGTCAAAACGGCCTCACCGATCCACATTTGCTCTGGTACCTCAACTACTGCTGTCAAGACGACTACGGCGCAGGCTGCGGCACCGTTTCAGCGTGGGCCGGCCTGCATTACTTTGCCAGCCGCCATGGGTTCACTGCGCCGCGGCTGGAGGGTGATGACGCGGCCACCAGCCCTGAACGTGAAGGCCTGCTCACCTGGCCCGAGGGCAACGGCTGGCTCACCCGTCAACTCGCCCTGCCGTTGAAAGAACGCTTGCAAACCGGCCAGGTGGTGGTGCGAATTGCCACCACCCGCCAGGGCGTGGAGGTCGATGCGTTCAGTCCCGCCACCCAAACCCTCCAGCGCTGGGTAGCGGAGCGCTGCATTGTGGCGCTGCCCATTTTTATCGCCGCGCGGGTGCTTGAAAACCCGCCCGACGGGTTGCGTCTGGCCGCCGCTCGCATCCGCTATGCGCCATGGCTGGTGGCCAACCTTCATGTCAAGGCGCCGCTGCAAGACCAGGCCGGTGCGGCGCCGAGTTGGGACAACGTGATTTACCGGGCAACTGATGCAAACGCTGCCCCTGCCGCAAGTTCCACCGGCCTGGGTTATGTGGACGCCATGCACCAAAGCCTGCAAAGCGTGAAGCCCGCCGACGGCCCGACCGTGCTGACCCACTACCGCGCGCTGGGCGATGTGCCGCAGGGCCGCAGGCGGCTGATGGAGCAGCCCTGGTCTGACTGGCGCGATCTGATACTGGCGGAGCTGGGCCAGGCCCACCCGGACCTCGCTGCCAAAACCACCCGCATCGAAATTACCCGCTACGGCCACGCGATGGCGGTGCCGGTGCCGGGACAAGAAGCGCCTGCCGGTCTGCTCCACGGGAGACTCAGCTTTGCCCACAGCGACTGGGCCGGCTACTCGGTGTTCGAAGAGGCTTTCACGCTGGGGCACACTGCAGGCGCGTGATGCGAGAGGATTTGTCATCCCCGGCTGGAAACGCATCGACACGATCCAGGGCGTGTTACCGAAGCGCGATCAAAACAAGGCCGACACGGTGGGCGGCTTGATCACCATGGACGAATGGGGTGGGATGGTGGCCAGCGGGAACCCGCTGGCTTGATGCTGTCGCGGATGGCCGTGCAGCATAATTGCACGGATGGACAAGCTACAACTTCGCCAATTTCGCTCGGCCTTGCTGGAGACCGATGAGGCCTTGACGCCAGACGACCCGCGCTATGTGCCCGGCCTGCACGGATCGGCGGAAGAAGACGTGATCAGCGCGCTGCTGGACGAGGTTTTGACCCGCCCTGCCTTGGGCAGCCATCTGTTTTACTTTACCGGCCAGCGCGGCACTGGCAAAAGCACCGAGCTGCGCCGCCTGGAGCAATTGCTTAGGGCTGAAGACACCGAAGTCATTCGTTTTGACAGCCTGGATTTCATCACCGAGACCGAACCCGTCAGCGTTGAAAGCGTGTTGTTGCTGGTTACGGCAGGCTTGGCGGCCAGGGCCGAAGAGCTATTCAAGCAAGATTTTCTCGACGCTTCGGCCTGGACCAGGTTTGCTCACTGGCTGCAAACCGACGTTGAGCTGACCGAGGGCTCCGCTTTGGGCCTGAAAGTCAAACTCAAGGAACAGCAAGTTTCGGTAGCGAGCAAGATTCGCGCGCTCTCAACCCCGCTGGAGTGGACCAAGAAAGTTAAGACCTTCGCAGAAGAGATTGTTCAATTTATCCGCAAGCGCAGCCAGCGTGCCCGCGTGGTGGTGATTGTGGATTCGCTGGAGCGGCTGCGCGGCGTATCTGGCACCGATCAGGATGCCATGTTCAACCACGTGGTCACCGCCTTTGCCGGTGATTTTGATCGACTGCGCATTCCCGGTGCCAGCGTGGTGTATTCGGTACCGCCCTACCTGGCGCTGCTGTCGGACGTGCGTAACTTCGTCACCTGCCATGCGCTGGCGTCGGTGCGGGTGTATGGCAAGCCCTATACCGACGGCAAACTCTCAGCAGATCGCCGCCAGCCGCGCGCGGAGGGCGTGCAAAAGATGCAGCGCTTGATTGCCCGGCGCTACGCCCCGTGGGACCAGGTGCTGAGCCCGCAGGCGCTTGAGAAACTGGTGTTGGCTTCGGGTGGCGACTTGCGGCATTTCATGCAACGTCTGGTGTCCGGCGTGGTGGGCCAGGCGCAATTTGCGCTAGACCGACTGCCTTTGCAGCCAGACGATGCCATCATCACGCGCGTGCTCGACGAAAGCCGGGGTGAAACCGAGCGCCTCACCGTGCGCAGCGAGTGGCCGCTGCTGGCCAACATCGCCAAAAGCCACAACGCCATCGCAGCCGACCGGGGTGATTCCCTGCGCACCCTGGCCCGGCTGTTTGACACCCGCGTGATACTGAACTACCGCAACGGTGCCGAGTGGTTTGACGTGCACCCCCTGCTGTGGCACCTGTTAGACAGCCTGGATGAGCCTGCCAACCCAGCCGCCGCTTGAGCAGGCATGGCAGACCCTGCGCGCCAGCCTGGAGTGGACGCGCGAGTTCGCCCTGGTTTTCGTGTTTTGCAGCAATTCAGTCGCCAAGGAAGCCCTCTTTCGCCGTGCCGATGATTTGATGCGCGCCCAGGTGCGGCCCCTTGAGCGGCCTTCCGTCCGACAGGCTGGCGACTACCTTCAAACCCTGCTGCCCGCCGCCCTTCAATCGGCCTCTGCCCACGCGCAAAGTGGCCTGCCGCTGTGGCTTGATCTGGACGGCCAGCCGGGTGACCTGCTTTGGGATGAAAAACGGGCCGAGTTTCTGCACCGCCTGAACGAGCGCCGCGCCAGCCTGGTGCGTGCGGGCACACGTGCCGTGGTGCTGGCGCTTCCGCATGACTGGACCAAGCGCGCGGCCGAGGCGGCCCCGGACCTATGGACAATTCGCCAGCCCACCGTGTTTATGGGGCTTGCGGGCGGGCAGCGTGAGTTGGTAGCTGCAACCCCTGGCAGAAGCGAAGCTGCAGTAAGCGATGTGGCGCAGGTGCCAAAAACAGCATTGACCGAGCTACCGTTGGCCGTGCAGCGGTGGCAGCAGGCGGTTGCTGAAAACCCGTTGGCACAGCACAGTGTGTGGGATGGCGCTCAGACAGCCGAGGCGGCATTGCAGGCGGGCCACACCACGTTGGCCCTGGAGATTGCGCGCCAAACCAAAGCGCTTGCCGCGCAAGCCGTGGCCAAACGCGGCAGCACCCCCGAACGCCTGCGCGACCTATCGGTCTCCATCAGCAAACTGGGCGGCGTGGCCGAGGCGCTGGGCCAGCTTGAAGAAGCCAAAAGCGCGTATGCCGAGTATGAGAGCATGAGCCGTGCGCTGATCGCCGACTACGGCAGCACGCCCGAGCGCCTGCGCGACCTGTCGATCTCCATGGAAAAGCTGGGCGGCGTGGCCCAGGCGCTGGGCCAGCTTGAAGAAGCCAAAAGCGCGTATGCCGAGGCTGAAGTTCTGTGCCGTGCGCTGATTGCCGACTACGGCAGCACCCCCGAGCGTCAGCGCGACCTGTCGGTCTCCATGAACAAACTGGGCGGCGTGGCCCAGGCGCTGGGCCAGCTTGAAGAAGCGAAGAGCGCAAAACAGAACTCACATCACAGCAGCGAAGCGCGGATCGCCGACTACGGGAAAACCCCCGAGCG
>JANOMD010000148.1:0-2089 GCA_031420135.1 Rhodoferax sp.
GATCGCGGCTTTTTTTGCAGTCTATGTCGCGGTGACGGCGCTGTCGCTGCCGGGTGCCGCGATCATGACGCTGGCAGCCGGTGCCATTTTCGGCCTTGTTGTCGGTACGGTGATCGTCTCGTTTGCCTCCACCATCGGCGCCACGCTGGCGTTTCTGGCGGCGCGTTTTGTGCTGGGTGAATCGGTTCAAAACAAGTTTGGTGCGCGTTTGGCGGAAATCAACAAAGGCGTGGAGAAGGAGGGCGGTTTTTACCTCTTCACCCTGCGCCTGGTGCCGCTGGTTCCGTTCTTTGTCATCAACCTGGTGATGGGTCTGACCAAGATGAAAGCGCTTACCTTTTATTGGGTCAGCCAGATCGGCATGTTTCTGGGCACCCTCGTTTTTGTCAACGCCGGCACGCAGTTGGCCAAGATTGATTCACTCAAGGGCATTTTGTCGCCGGGCTTGATTGGCTCCTTTGTGCTGCTGGGCATCTTCCCGCTGATTGCCAAAAAGATTGTGGACACCTTCAAAGCCCGCAAGGTCTACGCCAAATGGAACCACCTCAAACCCAAAACGTTTGACCGCAACCTGATCGTAATCGGCGCAGGTGCGGGTGGCTTGGTCACAGCGTTGATTGGCGCTGCGGTCAAAGCCAAAGTGACCCTGGTTGAATCCCACAAAATGGGCGGCGACTGCTTGAATTTTGGCTGCGTTCCGAGCAAGGCGCTGATCAAAAGCGCCAAGCTCGCACACCAGATGAAGCATGGCGCGAAGTATGGGTTGATGGACACGCAGGCGGTATTCAGCTTCAACACCGTCATGAAGCGCATTCACCACATCATTGCCGAAATCGCTCCGCACGACAGCGTCGAACGCTTCACCGGCTTGGGTGTGGACGTACAACTGGGCTACGCCAAAATCGTCAATCCGTGGACGGTTGAAATCGCGCTGAACGACGGCACGAAAAAGACGCTGACCACCCGCGCCATCGTCATCGCAGCGGGTGCCATGCCGTTTGTGCCGCCGCTGCCGGGCATCAATGATGTCGGCTACGTCACCAGCGACACGCTGTGGGATGAATTTTTGAAGCTCGACGCGATCCCAAAGCGCATGGTGGTGTTGGGTGGTGGCCCGATTGGCTGTGAGCTGGCGCAGAGCTTCCAGCGGTTGGGCGCGCAGGTCACGCAGGTCGAGATGGCCCCACGCATCATGGTCCGCGAGGACGTGGAGGTGTCTGAGCTGGCCAAGCAATCACTGATGGCCGATGGCGTGCAGGTGCTGACAGGGCACAAGGCGCTGCGCTGCGAAAAAACGAGTGGAGTAGCTGGCGATGTCAAAGCCATCATCGTTGAAGCGGACGGCAAAGAAATCCGCATTGAGTTTGATGCGCTGCTGTGCGCCGTGGGCCGCGTGGCTCGCCTCACGGGCTATGGGCTGGAGGAGATGGGCATCCCCATCAATCGCACGATCACCACCAACGAGTATCTGGAGACGATCTACCCGAATATTTATGCGGCGGGCGACGTGGCCGGGCCGTTCCAGTTCACCCACACGGCCGCGCACCAGGCCTGGTACACGGCGGTGAATCCGCTGTTTGGCACGTTCAAAAAATTCAAGGTCGATTACTCGGTGATCCCGTGGGCGACCTTCATCGACCCCGAGGTCGCGCGCGTGGGCCTGAACGAGCAGGAAGCCAAAGAGAAGAATATTCCGTATGAGATGGTGAAGTACGGTATTGACGATCTAGACCGCGCCATTGCCGACAGCGAAGCGCACGGCTTCGTGAAGGTGCTGACGGTGCCCGGCAAAGACAAGATTCTGGGTGTGACGATTGTGGGCACGCACGCGGGCGATTTGCTGGCCGAGTACGTGATGGCCATGCGGCACGGCCTGGGCATGAACAAGATTTTGGGAACCATCCACATCTACCCGACTCTAGCTGAGGCGAACAAATATGCGGCGGGCGAATGGAAGCGCGCACATCAGCCGAAAAAATTGCTCGAATGGGTCCAGAGGTATCACACCTGGAAAAGAGGATGAGAGCATGACAGGATCAATCATGAAAATACAAACTATCAAACGCCGGGCTGCAATGATTGGCATGGC
>JANOMD010000149.1:0-2217 GCA_031420135.1 Rhodoferax sp.
GGAAAAGTCGGGATACTTCACCGGCCTGGCTCTAATGTGCGGGTGTTCGGCCATTTTGTTGTCGCCGGAAATCAGGCGGTGAGCATGGCGGAGCTGGGGTTGCTGTGAGCGCGTTCAATGCCTGTAACATATAATCCACAAGCCCGATGTTTGACATTCAGGACTACCTGAGCCTCGAAGGGTTCGACCCCTACGCGGCCTGGCTGGCTGAATTGGCAGACCGGCAAGCCAGAGCCCGTGTGCTGGTGCGCGTATTGCGCATGGCCGCTGGCAATTTGGGCGACTGCAAACCATTGCAGGGCGGTGTTTGGGAGCTTCGCATTGACTACGGCCCCGGCTACCGGGTGTATTACGCGCAAGCAGGCAAGCGGCTGATTCTGTTGCTTGCCGGTGGCGACAAGCGAAAGCAACAGGCAGACATTGCAACCGCGATTGAGCGCTGGAACGACTGGCAACACCGAAGGAAAACACCATGACAAACGCAAAAGCCCCGCCATCGCGCCCGCATGATGCCGCCGTGGTCGAACTACTCAAAGAAGATCCCGACTTTGCCAGCGTGTACCTGGCTGCCGCCCTTGAGGAATCAGACCAGCCCGGCGGGCAACAAGCCCTGTTGGCTGCGCTGCGACACGTGGCAGAGGCGCAAGGCATGGCCGCTGTAGCCCAGCGAGCCGGAATGCCCCGCGAGAGCCTGTACCGTGCCCTTTCTGCCAATGCCAACCCGACTATCAAAACGCTACTTGCCGTGTTGGGTGCTGCTGGCCTGCAATTGGCTGTGACCAGGCCGCACCAGGCGGCGTAACCCGTTTTTGCCACGCCTAGCCCGAGGCTGATCCCCGAGGGCGAAAAGTCGGAATCCTTCACCGGCCTGGCGTTGGCACCCAATGAAGGCCGCGCCTCGAGGGGGCTGCGAATGCAAACCATAAAGCCAGATTTTCCAGACCTACCGGCCGGATTCATACCCGTGAAAATCGGCGGGCGGCCCAAAAAAGAAGCGCGTGACGCGGCTGTGTTCTTGGCTAAGTTTTGGCGCAAGGAACAACACGGCGAGACCTCAACAACTGCTGAAAAATGGATTGTTGAGGAATGGGAAACCGCCGGAAAAGTTGCCAGTGCGGGTATCAGCGAGACGGCACACGTTCGCGCTTCAATTAAACGAGCCCGTGACCGTGGGTTGAATCAAAGCCTTTTAATGATTGACCACGCGACAGGGCTCTGCACTGCTGTGGAATGCGAAGGACGCGCCACCAGGTTTTCGATGAAAGATGGCGCAAGGTCATGGCACTGGGTAAAAGGCCTGGCGGAGGCCGTACAAGGGCAGGTGAAAAATCCTGAGATAACGGTGCATCAAGAAGTCATGCATAAGTCGCCTGTTGCGGTGGCCGTTACCTCGTTTATTCAGGGTGTAAGTTAGCGAGCGCACACGGCAAGAAACCCTTTCTTGCCTAGATTGCGGGATCGTATCCGTTCAGCATCGGGGCCTTCAACATGAAAGGCCAGACAGATGCAAACTAATCCAAACGAACAACGTGAGCCCGTGCAACCCACGCACGGCGCAACCCCTCAGCCCCATGACGGCCGTGTGACCGCCATCCCCACGAAGCCCGGCAAGCTGTTACGCCTGCCCGCCGTCATGGACCGTTGTGCATTGGGCCGTTCAAGCATTTATGCCGGTGTTAAGGCGGGCACCTTTCCGGCCCCGGTGCGGCTGTCTGCCCGTGCTGTTGGTTTTAGAGAGGATGAAATTGACCGCTGGGTTTTTGAGCGCGTTAAGACTGGCGGTCAGTCGTGAGCCCGGCCGAAAAAGAACTTCAAGCCCGCGCCACGGAATCGGCGGCGCGGCTGCTTCAACAGGCGGCTGTTTTCCTTGAGCCGCACGCGCCCAAATTGCTCTTCAAAAAAACCATGAAGCTGCATATTGGCAACGTCATAAAGCAATGTCTGCTTCATGTCGAGCTGCCGGGCGTGCTTCGCGTGTATGACGCCGCAACGGGTGAGTTGTTGACCGAATCAGCCCCGGGGCAGCTTGACCGGCTGGCACGGCGCTACACGTTACCAGGCAGGCGCTAAGGCCAGCATGAGCGACGCATCCAAGCCGCCCCCGCTCGATACCAGCCCCACGCGCCAAACAGACACCCGCCCCGCCCAAGCCCTCCGCGTTGCGAACCACCTGGCACCGCACCCAGCCAGCACCTTGAAGGAAATAGACGCGGTGTG
>JANOMD010000150.1:0-12062 GCA_031420135.1 Rhodoferax sp.
TGGCGGCGCGCATCCTGATCGTGGATGACCAGGAAGCCAACGTCCAGTTGCTGGAACAGTTGCTGAACGAGACCGGCTACACCAACGTGAGCGCCAGCACGCACCCCGAAGAGGTGAGCGCGCTGCACCAGGAAAACGCCTACGACCTGATCCTGCTGGACCTGAACATGCCAGTCATGAACGGGTTTGAAGTGATGCGGGCGCTGGCGGCTGACGGCACCGATCAGTACCTGCCGGTGATGGCGTTGACGGCTGACGCCGGCCACAAGCTGCGCGCGCTGCAAGCTGGTGCCAAAGACTTCGTCAGCAAACCGTTTGACCTGGTGGAGGTCAAGACCCGCATCCACAACATGCTGGAGGTGCGCCTGCTGTACCAGCGCCTTGCCAGCTACAACCAGACGCTGGAAAAGCAGGTGAAGGTCCGCACCGCCGAGCTGGCGCAAAGCGAAGAGCGCTTTCGCCGCCTGGCGGAGCTGGCGTCGGACTGGTACTGGGAGCAAAACGAGACCGGCAGTTTCACCCGCGTCTCGGGCCCGGTTCAGGAAATGCTGGGCATTCGCGTCACCGCGTTTTTGGGCGACACGGGCGAGGGCGAAATCACCGGCTGGAACGAGGCCGAGCGCTTGCAACTGCAAGCCAAGATCGCGGCGCGGGAGCCATTCCTGGACTTCACCTTCAGCCGCAACAACCCCGATGGTTCAATACAGAAGTTTCGGGTCAGCGGCGAGCCGATGTTTGACAGCCAGTCACGCTACACCGGTTACCGCGGCATTGGCGCCGAGGTCAGGTCGTAGCGGCTGGAAGCGAAAAAATTAACCTGCAGGTTAATTTTTATCGTCCACGGGGTGTTTTTTTGGTAAAAAATCTATTAAATTGGCCTCTAGCTCTCGTATTATATAGATAGTTTGCTATATAATAAGTAGCAACTATTTGATCGCCCAGACTCCCAGTGCCGTGTTGCAGGTCGCTTGATGGGCATGTCGCTCAGGCCGACTTCGCGCCTGCGGGCAGCAAGCGCTCGTATTCCTTTTTGACCACCGCATAACACTCGCAGGTGCGCCGCTCCAGGCCCTTGCGGTCAAGCACCGAAATGTGACCGCGTGCGTAGCGGATAAAACCGGCCTGCTGCAATTTCACGGCGCTTTCGGTCACGCCTTCGCGGCGCACGCCCAGCATGTTGGCAATCAGCTCCTGCGTCATCACCAATTCGTTGTTTTGCAGGCGGTCCAGGCTTTGCAGCAGCCAGCGGCACAGTTGCTGGTCAACCGAATGGTGCCGGTTGCACACGGCGATTTGCGACATCTGGGTGATCAGCGCCTGGGTGTAGCGCAGCAACAGGTGCAACACCGGCCCGGCGCGGTTGAACTCGTCTTTCATCACCTGCGCCAGTAGCCGGTAGCCCTGGCCGGCGCTTTGCACCACCGCGCGGCTGGGCGTGGAGTCGCCGCCCATGAACAGCGAAATGCCCACTATGCCTTCATTGCCGACCATGGCGATTTCGGCCGATGCGCCGTTTTCCATCACGTACAGCAAGGAGACGATGGCCGAGGTGGGAAAGTAAACGTACTCAAGCGCCACGCCCGGCTCGTACAGCACCTGGCCGAGCGGCATCGCCACCGGCTCCAGCAGCGCCATCCACGCACGGCACTGCGCCTCTGGCAAGGCGGCCAGCAATTGGTTGTTTTTGGGATCGTTCGCCAATACGTTCACGGATTTCCTGAAGCGGCCAGTGCGGATTGTAGGCAGGGCGCAAGTATGCGCTTCTGTGCGCCAGTGCACGCAAAGCGCGCTGGCCGCAGCGCGCTTTGGGCTGAGCGGCTGGACCGCCATGGGCATCCATCCAGCCTGATTTGTAACACGCAGACGCGGGTGTTCGCGACTTTTTCCGGGCTGTTGCGGCACCTCGTCCGACAGACGTTTTCGCTGCAGGCTTTTAACATCGGTTCACCGACTCAAAAAAATTTGTCAATCCGCTCGGCCCAAGCAGCGAGCGCAAGGAGTTTTCAATGAAATCCAGCAGCATCTCCAGTTCACCCTGGGCCACCGCTTCGTTCGGCGGCACCACCGACACCTCACCCATGGAGCTGTCCGCTCTGGGCGACCACCTTGACCACTGTCGGGAAAAGCATGGCCGCTGGCTGGTACTGCGCTGTTTCGCCGAAACCCTGCACGGGTTTGTGGCATCGCGCTTCGTGACAACGCTGGTCGTCGCCACTTTTCTGATAGGTGCGATTTCGTTGCTATCGTAGGACCATGCAGCAATCCAAGTTGCTGCACCTGGTGCCGGATGCACCGAAAATTCTGTGCGACATGCTGGACGGCACAAGGGGTGCGGTGCAGCCACCGATACGGTCCGAGATTTTCGGGCTGCAGCGCTTTGGCCAGCATGGCCGCAGCCTGGGCGCCACACACCGGGCCGCCAAAGCCGGGCTCATGGCAGCCACATTTTTCCCGCGCCTGCAGGACAACATCCGCAGGTTGCGTGAGGCGCACCGCTACATCGGATATCAGGCGCGCAGCGGCTACGACATCAGTCCGGCTGCCGAGTGGTTGCTGGACAACTTTCACCTGATCGAGGCGCAGCTCAAGGAAATTCATGATGGCCTGCCCAGGAGCTACTTTCGCACGCTGCCGATTCTGCAAGATGAGCCACTGGCAGGGTTACCCAGGGTTTACGGCATTGCCTGGGCCTTTGTGGCCCATACCGACAGCGCTTTCGATGAAGAGATTGGCGTGCAGTTTCTCAACGCTTACCAGGAAACCCGTGAACTGAACTTGAGGGAAATCTGGGCGCTGCCCACCACCTTGCGCGTGGTGCTGGTCGAAAACCTGCGCCGCCTGGCCGAGCGCGTGGCGACCAACAAGGCAGCCCGCGAAGTTGCCAACCTGGTCAGCGACCGGATCGAGACCTACGCCCTGTCCCGCCTCGACGATTTGCTGGAGCTGCTCAACCAGCGCGGTGTCGGCCAGGTTTTTCTGGCGCAAGTGGCGCTGCGCCTGCAGGACCGGCGTGCAACCGAGCCGGTCGCCAACCGGGCCGCCTATCAGGAATGGCTCCTGGTCGTACTGCCTGACCCGGCCGCGGCCCGCGCCCAACAGCCGCTGGACCAAGCCGCGGACAACCTGAGCGTGAGCAATGCGGTGAAGTCGCTGCGCGCCATTGGCGACGCCGACTGGATCGATATCGTCGCCCGCACCAGCCGGTTGATGGGTGCGATGATGGCGTCAGCGGTGTTTGTGGCCGAAGACAGCAACACCCGATCGCAGACGCTGCACGCGATTGAACGGCTGGCACAGCAGGGCGGTGTGTCTGAAGTTGCCGTGGCGCAAACCCTGCTTGGATTGATGCCGCTGACCGGCGACGTGAACAGCCGCGAGGCCGCCGCCGCGTATTGGCTGGCGGGCACCGGTCAAGCGCAATTGACGCGCGCACTGGGTGTGCGCCGCCCATGGCCTGAGACGTGCCAGACCGCGTTGCGCCGCGCGGCCTTGCCCGGCTATTTGAGCGCGCTGTTTTTTGGCACTGCCGGTCTGGTGACCTGGTTGTTGTTGCGCCACAGTGAGGGGCTGATTGGCGCCAACGCGCCAATCTGGTTGACGCTGCTGGGGGCGGTGTTGATGGTGTTCCCGGCGTCGCAGGCGGTGGTGGCGGTGATCAACCGGCTGATCAGCGAATCTACCCGGCCCGAGCACCTGCCCCGTCTGGCATTTACCAACGGCATCGCGCCCGACCATCGGGTGATGGTGGTCATTCCAGGCATGCTGACGCAGCCGGACTCTGCCCGTGAACTGGTGCACCGGCTGCTGTTGCATTACCTGGCCAATCCGGAGCGCCATGCGCAATTTGCGTTGCTGACCGATTGGGCCGACGCGCCAACGGCCCAACTTCCAGGCGACCAGGCGCTGCTTGATAGCGCAGTGGCAGAGATCAACATGCTCAACGCACGCTACCCGTTGCAGCCTGACGGCAGTGGCCTTGCCGGCCAGGCGCCGCGTTTCATCGTGCTGCACCGCAACCGCCAGTTCAGCCAGACCGAGCAGCGCTGGATTGGCTGGGAGCGCAAGCGCGGCAAGCTGGAGCTGCTGGTGGCCGCGCTGGCACAAGGGACAGACGAAGCATTCATTGACTTGGGCAATGCGTCGCGCATGGCCAGCGACACCCGCTACGTTGTGACGCTGGACAGCGACACCGAGCTGCCGCCAGGGCGCCTGCGTGATCTGGTGGGTGTGGCAGCCCACCCCCAAAACCAGCCGCGTCTGGACCTTGAACAGCGCAGCATTGTGGGCGGCTACGGCATCTTGCAGCCACGGGTTGTGACGCCCTTGCCAGCGGCCAGGGACGTCACGCTGTTTCACTGGCTGTTTGCCGGCCAGACCGGCATTGACCCCTACAGCGCGGCCACATCCGAGGTCTACCAGGATGTGTTCGGTGAAGGCACGTTCACGGGCAAGGGTCTGCTTAACGTGCAGGCGGTGCATGCGGTGCTGTCGGGCCGTTTGCCGCAGGAACAGGTGCTGAGCCATGACCTGCTGGAGGGCTCGATGGCGCGCTGCGCTGCGGTGACCGACATCACGGTGATTGAGGACGCGCCGTTTCATGCCGATGTGGCGGCCTCAAGAATGCACCGCTGGACCCGGGGCGACTGGCAACTGTTGCCGTTCCTGTTCAAGCCGGGGCAATACCGCATCCGCATGATCAACTGGTGGAAGATGTTTGACAACCTGCGCCGTTCACTGGTGGCGCCCATGTCTCTGGCCTTGATCCTGCTGGCGCTGGGTGACCACATCATGTCGCCCTGGTCTGCACTGGTGCTGGTGCTGGCGGCTTTTTCGGCCGGGCCGGTGATGGGTGCGGTGGCGGGCTTTTCGCCCAGCCGCGATGACCTGGCCAAACTTCACTTTTACCGGCAGGCCGCGGTTGACCTGGCGCGCGCCATGTGGGGCGGCCTGTGGTTGCTGGCCCAGCTTCAACAGCAGTCGCTGCTGGCCATGGACGCCGTGTTGCGCGCATTGCACCGGCTCTTCGTCTCGCGCCGCCACCTGCTTCAATGGACGACTGCCGCCACAGCGCAGGCGCAGGCCGTGGCGGCACTTGGCCCGCTGCTGCGCCTGCACTGGAAGCAGCCGGCAATATCGCTGGCTTTGCTGGTTTTGTTGCTGCTGGGTGCAACCCCAACGCCAGCACTCGCCACCGCGCTGTGCCTGTTGTGGGCTGCATCCCCGCTGTGGATTTGGTGGGTCAGCCGGACCGTCCCGGCGCCCAAAGAAGCCAGCTTGCCGGTGGCTGACCAGGTCTATCTTGAGGGCATTGCGCGCGACACCTGGCGGTTGTTTGAACGCTTCGTCGGGCCGACTGACAACTTCCTGCCGCCCGACAACCTGCAAGTCACACCGCACGACATGGTGGCGCACCGCACCTCGCCCACCAACATCGGCGTGTATCTTCTGAGCGTCGCCTGCGCCCGCGTGTTTGGCTGGATCGACACGGCAAATATGATCTCCCGGCTGGAGGCCACCATGGCGACGCTTGGGAAAATGCAGCGCCACCGTGGCCACCTGTTCAACTGGTACGACACCGTGACGCTGGCGCCGCTGCTGCCGATGTATGTATCCACCGTGGACAGCGGCAACTTGAGCGGGCACCTGCTGGCCGTCTCGCAAGCCTGCCTGGAGCGGCTCGAAGCCGAGTCGGACGATGGGCGGGCGTTGCCACAAGTGATGGACGCCAACCGGCGTTTGCGGGCACTGGCGGCTGACTGTGAGCGGCTTGCCTGGGCCCCGGATTTCGATTTTCTGTACCACCGCAAACGCCACCTGTTTCACATTGGCTACCGGGTGGCCGAGCAACAGCTAGACGCGTCGTTCTACGACTTGCTGGCATCCGAGTCGCGCCTGACGAGTTTGCTGGCGATTGCCAAAGGTGAAGTGCCAGTGCGCCATTGGGCGTCGCTCGGCCGGCCGTTTTACGCGGTGGGTGCTGACGTGGGTCTGCGCTCATGGTCAGGCTCGATGTTCGAGTACCTGATGCCGACACTGATCCTGAAAGAGCCCTATGGCAGCGTGCTGCAAGGCGCCTGCCACGCGGCCGTGCGGGAGCAGATCGCGTTTGCCCGTTCAGAGGGCGTGCCGTGGGGCATTTCAGAGTCGGCCTACGCCGCCAGCGACCACACGCTGGCTTACCAATACGCTCCGCAAGGCGTGCCCCGGCTGGCGCTGCGGCGCACGCCGACCGACGAGCTGGTGATTGCACCCTATGCCACAGCATTGGCCGCACAGATTACGCCCCATTCCGCGTGCAGCAATTTCGAGGTGCTGGAGACCCTGGCGGCGCGTGGCCAGTATGGATTCATTGAAGCGCTGGACTATTCGCCTGGGCGCCAGACCGAGAAAGCGCCGTTCACGCCAGTCAATACTTTCATGGCGCATCACCAGGGCATGACCATTGTGGCGCTGGCAAACGTACTTTTTGAAGGTGTGGCGCAGCGCTGGGGCATGGCCAATGCCCATATTGAAGCGGTTGCATCGCTGTTGCATGAAACTGCGCCGCGCGAGCTGTCGACGCTGTATGCGCCATCGGCCCATCCGCCGGCCCTGGCGCGGCAGCGGCGCAGGCAGGGCCAATTGCGCGAAGTCCTGCCTGGCACCAGCACGCTGGAACCCACCCACGTGCTATCCAACGGGCGCTACAGCGTCACGCTGCGTGCCAACGGAGCCGGCTGGAGCCGCTGGGGGCAGACCGGCATCACGCGCTGGCGGGACGACGCCTTGCGGGACGCGTATGGCAGCTTCTTTTATGTGCGAAGCGACCCGCATGAAGCGCCCGCCTCCATCACCCAGCACCCCGCCCCCGATCCGAAGGCGCAGTACAGCAGCACCTATCACGCAGACCGGGTCTGCTTCAGTGCCCAGTGGCCCGAGCTGCATGCCCACACCACGGTATGGGTCAGCCCGGAAGACGACATCGAGTTCCGGCAGGTTGAATTGCGCAACCTGAGTGACCGCGTGGTGGAAATCGAACTGATTTCAGCGTTCGAGGTCACGCTGTCAAGCCCGCAGGCCGACGAGGCACATCCGGCCTTCGCCAACCTGTTTGTCCGCGCCGGGTGGCAAAGCGACCAGCAGGCGATGGTGTTCGAGCGCAAGCCCCGTTTGCCGCATGAGAAGAGCTTGTACGGCGCACACTTTTTGGCTGACATACAGGCGCACGTGGTCAAAGTGCGCGTCCAGACGGACCGCCAGCGCTGGCTTGGCCGCAACCACACGCCAGCAACGCCGCGGGCATCGTTCGACCCGCTGCCGATGTCCAGTGAGGCAACAGGCACCGAAGACGCTGGCCAGCCTGCGGCACTGGAGACGGGACTTGACCCGGTCTGTGCGTTGGCGGTGCGGGTTCGCATCAATCCAAACGCCAAGGCACAACTGACGTTTGCAACAGCGGCGTCGGACCATGGCGCCACCTTGCAGGCTGTCATTGACAAGTACCAGCAACCCAGCAATATCCAGCGCGCTTCGCTGATGTCGGCTACGTTGGCTGGAATCCGGTTGCACGTTCTGCGCATCAGCGCCGAGACCTTCACGGCGATCCAGTCACTGACCTCGGCCCTGGTGTTCAGCCTGACACAACCGCAAGCAGCGGCGACGGGCAGTGCAACAACCCTGGGCGAAATATGTGACCGGCGATGGCTGTGGCGATTCGGCATTTCGGGTGACCGCCCGGTGGTGCTCGTCACCGTCGGTGCGGCCCAGGGGCTTGGGCTGCTGCGCTCACTGGCGCAGGGATTGCGTCTGTGGTCATGGGGCGGCATTGGCTGCGACCTGGTTGTGGTGAACACGGAGCCTTTGTCCTACCTGATGAGTTTGCAGCGGGAAGTTGCGTTTTTGCGGGATCGCCATCTGGCTGAAACCGCGTCCGAAGCCGGATCGGTCAACCCAAGCTGCACCGCCTTTCACCTGTTGCGCGCTGATGAACTTTCAGCCGGTGAGTTGGGTACGCTCAAGGGATTGGCGCGGGTGCACATCAGTGCCGATGGCCGACCCCTGGTCCACCATGTGCAGGACTGGTGTGCCCTGCACGAGCAGGCTTGCAAGCGCCGCCAGGCCGTCTCGACGGCAGCTATTGCAGTGACCTCCCGCAACCGGCTGGAGCCGCCCGCGTCGCAAGGCGCCTTTGACACCGGGTCGGGTGATTTTGGTTTTGAAGTCAACGCCAATTTGCGGCCCAAACGCCCCTGGATCAACGTGCTGGCCAATCCTGCGTTTGGCGCGCAGATCGGCGAGTCAGGTGCAGGCTATACATGGGCGATGAACAGCCGCCTGAACCAGCTCACGGCCTGGTCGAACGACCCGGTGGGAGATGCGCCGTCAGAATGGTTTTTGCTGCAGGACTGCGACTCGATGGAGGTCTGGAGCATGGCCCCTAGCGCTTGGGGAGCGGCATTTGTGACCTACACCGTGACGCATGGCCAAGGCTTCAGCCGCATCAGCCACCGCCGGCGTGACCTGTTGGTCAACATGACGTGGTGCGTTGACCCGCAGACGTCTGTCAAACAAATACACGTAGCGCTTGTCAACCTGGGTCAGTCCAGGGTGCGGTTACGGCTGATCGGCATGGTGGAGTGGATCATGGGCGCCAACCGGGCGGATCGAAGGACAGCGCAAACCGCGCTGTACCGGCAACCGCTGGTGGATCAAAAGTTGACGGCCTTGATGTGCACTCAAATTGAACAATCTGGCGGTTTTGGCGGGGGTACTGCGTTTCTCAGCCTGTGCAGCCCGACCGAGGAAACGCAGGACTGGACGTGTGATCGCCGGGAATGGTTCGATGCGCAAGGGATGTTCGTTTTGCCAGATCATCTGGGTCGCCAGCAGGGGCCTGGACTTGACCCTTGCGCGGCATTGGGCATGCGCGTCACGCTGGACAAGGGCGAGAACGCCGAGCGGGTTTTCCTGCTCGGGTTTGCACCCACGCCGGATGCGGCGCGAGCCCTGGCGGTGCAGGCAGCCGGTGTTCCGGCGCAGCAACGGGCCGATCAGGTCCGCACGCATTGGGACGCGCTGCTGGGTGCCACCACCGTGAAGACACCCGACCCACTGTTTGATGTGCTGACCAACCGCTGGTTTCTTTACCAGAACGTTGCATGCCGCCTTTGGGCCAAAGCTGGCTTTTACCAGGCTGGGGGGGCCACCGGTTTCCGCGATCAGTTGCAGGACGCCATGGCGCTTGCCTGGGCAGCACCCGAAACTCTGCGGCATCAAATCATCGTCTGCGCATCCCGCCAGTTTGTACAGGGTGATGTGCAGCACTGGTGGCACGCCCCAACCGGCGCGGGTGTTAGAACCCATTTCTCCGATGACCTGCTCTGGCTGCCATTTGCAACCGCCCATTACCTGCGCGCAACCGGTGACGCTGCCTTGCTGGACGAAGCCGTTGCTTTCATAGAGGGTGCCGCCATTCCCGCCGACGCCGAGGACGCCTACTATGCGCCTGAAGTCAGCCCGCAAAGCGCGTCCGTGTATGAACACGGCGCACGCGCAATCGACTTCAGTTTGAAGGTGGGGATACATGGCTTGCCACTGATGGGCGGCGGCGACTGGAACGACGGCATGAACCGCGTCGGCTCGGAAGGACGCGGCGAATCGGTCTGGCTGGGGTGGTTCCTGTGTCGCATTGTGGCGGAATTTGCACCGATTGCGCGGGCCCGCGGCGAGCTGGTGCGGGCACTGCAATGGGAGGGTGCCGCCCAAGGCTGGAAGGTCGCCTTGCTGGGCCAGGCCTGGGACGGCCAATGGTTCAAGCGCGCGTTCTTCGACGACGGCCAACCGCTGGGCTCCAATGCCAACCCGGAAGGCCGGATCGACCTGATCGCACAAGCCTGGGCGGTTTTGTCAAAGGTGGCGCCCCTGCCGTTGCAGCGTATGGCTCTGGCGTCAGTGGAGGAGCATTTGACAGACCACCAGGCTGGCTTGATCAAGCTGCTGGACCCACCACTGGTTCATGCAATACCCAGCGCTGGCTATATCCAGGCGTACCCGCCAGGCGTGCGCGAAAACGGCGGCCAGTACTCTCATGCGGGCGTCTGGGCGATGATGGCGCAGGCTGAGTTTGCACAAAGTACAGGCGGCACCCGCGAGGCTCAGGATATTCCTTATCGAACCTTCACTTGGCTCAGCCCGGCACATCGCTCTGGCCATCCGGCCTATGGTGCTGTGTATGGACTGGAACCCTATGTCATGGCCGGTGACATCTACAGCCAGCCGCCTTATGTCGGGCGCGGCGGCTGGAGTTGGTACACCGGCGCGGCGGGGTGGATGCACCGCGCGGCGATCGAATCAATTTTTGGACTGCGGCTTGATTCGCACGAATTGAGCTTTTCGCCTTGCCTGCCATCCACCTGGCCGCAGGCAGAACTGACTTTGCGACGCTCCGGCCGTTTGATGCACTTCATACTGATCCGTGCTTTGCCAGCAGCGGCCCTGGCTGCCACGGCGCAGCATAACGCCGTGTTGCTGCGCTTGAAACAGCCTTTGGCCTGGCCTGGACTGGCTGACCACACCAGTTTCGTCATCCCCTTGCTGGAAGACCCTGATTGAAGCGATCCGCGCGGTGCCGTCCTACACGCCCTAGCGCCTGGCACTGATGGTGCGGCCCTGTCGTGGCTTTTATAGTTGAGCTTCGGTTGGCGCTGTCCCTGCAGCCAACCCATGGACTCAACAAAGGATCCCCCATGTCTGAAAAAAATGCCAGCACCAACATCAAGCAATTGCCCGCTACCGAACACCCCCGCATGGTGCTTGATGAGGTCGCCATCAACGCGGCCCGACGCAGCCTGGACCATGGCGCTGTTACCCCGAGCTACGGACCTTGGCGAAAAGACATCATCAAGCTGCTCAATGATTCGCTCGCTACTGAACTGGTGTGCGTGCTGCGCTACAAACGCCACCACTACACCGCAAGCGGCCTGTCGTCGCCCAAAATTGCCGAGGAATTCCTGGTCCACGCCAATGAAGAGTCCGGCCACGCAGACCGGATTGCCCAGCGCATTGTGCAGCTTGGCGGTGAGCCTGATTTTTCGCCAGATTCGTTGAGCCAGCGCAGCCATGCAGCGTATGACCAGTCCACCGACCTGAAATCAATGATCAAGGCCAATCTGATTGCAGAGCGGGTTGCCATTGAAGCCTACAGCCAGATCATCGCGCTGATTGGCGACAAGGACTCAACGACGCGCCGCCTGCTTGAAGACATTCTCAGTGATGAACAGGAACACGCCGACGAGTTGAAGGACTGGCTCACCGAATAAGCCAGCCGGTTTTCGCCCAGGCGTGGCAGGGCTGGTTGCCTGGCATTGAACTTTTTGAACCCTATTATTTACTGGAGAATCAACATGAATTACCGTAACACCCTTTGCACCATCGTCGCCGCCGCTTGCTTGGTCACCCTCACTGGCTGCGCCGTGACCCGAGGTCAGGAAACCGTGGGCGCGTATATTGATGACACGGGTATCACGACCCTCATCAAGTCCCGTTTCATTGAAAACAAGGCGGTTGACGCGGCCAGCATCAAAGTTGAAACATTGAACGGAACCGTGATGCTGTCAGGTTTCGCCAAAAACTACACAGAAAAAGTAACCGCCGGCGACATCGCACGCGGGGTCAAAGGGGTGAAAGTCGTGAAGAACGAAATTGCAGTGCGGCCATAGTGCTGACGCGGTCAACATGACGGTTCAAATTCAACTCCAACCTCAGGCACTGCGCCCGTAGTGAGTTCACGCCACTCCTGGGGCTGGACTTGGCAAAGACAAAAGGGTTAGCACATATTACTGTGCTAACCCTTGTCATTTATGCTGCGGCTGACAGGTTTGGTAACAGCTTGCGCTCTTCCTCTCTGGGCTACAGGCCTTTTTTAACGACGAGACGGCTACCGGACGCGTTGTCCTACGTCAAAAACACCCCCGTCTGACAGACAAGGTACGCCATCGCGTTAAATTTAGTCTTTTTGACGGTGAGCATCATGCATAGCGTCAACATGCCCCTGACCACTCGCGAAGTCCGTATTCCCGTTGGTG
>JANOMD010000151.1:0-2988 GCA_031420135.1 Rhodoferax sp.
CGAGAAAAAGGCGTCGGACGTTTACCTGTCCGCGCACTCGCCCGCGCTGATCAGGATCAACGGCAACTGCCTGCCGATCAACAGCCAGCTCCTGCCACCGGATGCCCCGCGCAACCTGCTGGCTGAAGTGCTGTCCGCAGAACGCATGGCGGAACTTGATTCAACCGGCGAGCTCAATATGGGTTTTCCGCTGGCCGGCATTGGCCGGTTTCGGGTGAGCGGAATGCACCAGCGCGGCTCGGTGGCGGCGGTGATCCGTTTCATACCCAACACCATTCCCACCCTGGAATCCCTGTCGGTGCCAATGATTTTGGGCGAACTGATCATGGAAAAGCGCGGCCTGATCCTGATGGTGGGCGCCACCGGCGCGGGCAAAAGCACCACGCTGGCGTCAATGCTGGACTATCGCAATGAATCCAGTTCGGGACACATCCTGACGATCGAAGACCCGGTGGAGTTCCTGTTCAAGAACAAGAAATCAGTCGTCAACCAGCGCGAGATCGGCAACGACACCCAGAATCTCCAGATCGCGCTGAAAAACGCCCTGCGCCAGGCGCCCGACGTGATTCTGGTGGGCGAAATTCGCGACCGCGAAACCATGTCAGCGGCCATCGCCTATGCGCAGTCGGGCCACCTGTGCCTGGCCACCATGCACGCCAACAACAGTTACCAGGCTTTGAACCGGATCCTGAGTTTTTACCCGGTGGAAGTGCGCCAGACCATGCTGGGCGACCTGTCCGCTGCGCTCAAAGCGATTGTGTCGCAGCGCCTGTTGCGCACGAATGCCGGCAGCCGCGTGCCAGCCGTGGAGATTTTGCTCAACACCAAACTGATTTCCGACCTGATCGAAAAAGGCGACTTCTCCGGCGTGAAAGAGGCGATGGAGAAGTCCATGTCGGAAGGCTCGCAGTGTTTCGAGGCCGACATTGCCCGCCTGATCGTCGAAGGCACGGTGGACCGCAAGGAAGGATTGCTCAACTCCGACTCGCCCACCAACCTGATGTGGCGCATGCAAAACGACTTCACCCCCGTGGCACCCAAGCCAGAGGAAGACCCGGATGACGAACCGTCATTCACCGAGATCACGCTGGATGTCAAGCATTAGTCCAGAGACCTGTCCAAAGCAGATTCCCCGATGACCTCAACGCTTCGACTTGCCGAGCAACTGATCTCTTGCCGGTCGGTCACACCCGACGACGGCGGCTGCCAGGAGATCATCATCGCGCGCTTGAAGCCGCTGGGTTTTGAGGTCGAAACCCTGATCAGCGGGCCAGACAGTTTTCGGGTGACCAATCTGTGGGCCAAGCGCCCCGTGGCGGGCGCCAAAACGCTGGTCTTCGTGGGCCACACTGACGTCGTACCGACCGGCCCGCTGGACCAGTGGCACAGCGACCCGTTCACACCTACGCACCGCGACGGCAAGCTGTACGGGCGCGGCGCGGCTGATATGAAAACTTCAATTGCCGCATTTGTTGTGGCGGTCGAAGAGTTTGCAGCGGCCATGCCAGCGGCCCGGCTGTCCGTCGCGCTGCTACTGACCAGCGATGAAGAAGGCCCGTCGGTGGATGGGACGGTGAAAGTCTGTGAAATGCTTGAGGCGCGAGGCGAAACCATTGACTACTGCGTGGTTGGGGAACCCACGTCCATCGAGCGCACCGGAGACATGATCAAAAACGGGCGGCGCGGCACGATGAGCGGCAAGCTCACGCTCAAAGGCGTACAGGGCCACATCGCCTACCCGCATCTGGCCAAAAATCCAGTCCACATGATGGCACCGGTGCTGGCCGAACTGGTCGGCATCGAGTGGGACCGGGGCAACGAATTCTTCCCGCCCACCACATGGCAAGTCAGCAATATTCACGCGGGCACTGGCGCGGGCAATGTGATTGCGGGCACGGCGACGGTTGACTTCAATTTCCGCTTTTCAACCGAGTCAACGGCGCAAGGCCTTCAACAGCGGCTGCAAGCTGTGCTGCAAAAACACGCTCTGGTGCCCGGCACCGATTTCGACCTGACCTGGGTGATTGGCGGCCAGCCTTTTCTCACTACGCCCGGCACCCTGGTGAACGCCGTGCGCGCTTCGATTCTTGCCGAGACCGGCATAGCGACCCAGCTTTCCACCACCGGCGGCACCAGCGATGGCCGCTTCATGGCGCGAATTTGCCAGGAAGTGGTTGAGCTGGGGCCCACCAACGCGATGATTCACAAGATTGACGAGTACCTGCCGCTGGCCGACATCCTGCCGCTGAAGAATATTTACCGGCGCTTGCTGGAAAACCTGGCGCTTGAAAATGCCCTGGTTTCCGCCGCGCCATGACGCTGCTTGAACTGATCCAACAAAGCGCCGCCCAGCTAGTTGCCGCCGGTGTCGCCTTTGGGCACGGCACCACCAACGCCTATGACGAAGCCGCCTGGCTGGTGTTGTGGCGCCTGGGCCTGCCGCTCAATTCTGAACTGGACGGCCCTGATGCAGCAGGCCAAAGCACCGTCAGCCCGAGCGGGCAGTTGCAGGTCGCGGCGCTCCTGGAGACGCGCATCAAAACCCGAAAACCCGCTGCTTACCTGACGCAGGAAGCCTGGCTGCAAGGCGTCGCGTTTTATGTCGATGAGCGCGTGATCGTGCCCCGCTCCCTGATTGCAGAACTGCTGGTGAATGGTGCCATTGACCCTTGGCTGGGCGATCAAACCCGCACGGTGCTGGACCTGTGCACCGGCAATGGCAGCCTGGCGATTCTGGCGGCGATGGCGTTTCCTGATGTCGTGGTTAGCGCTTCCGACTCTTCGGTGGATGCCCTTGCCGTGGCGCAGATCAATCTCGAAAAACATGCGTTGGCACAGCGCATCACGCTGTTCGAATCCGATGGCCTGAATTCACCTGAACTGCAGGCACGCGGCCCGTTTGACCTGATCCTTTGCAACCCGCCCTATGTCAACGCCCAAAGCATGGCCAGCCTGCCACCCGAATTTCATGCTGAACCCGCCCTGGCA
>JANOMD010000152.1:0-1823 GCA_031420135.1 Rhodoferax sp.
AAAACAGGCGGCGCGCATGGCCCATTGGCTGGACCGGCAATTGCCTGAAGGTGCACGCGTGCTGGTCAGTCCGGCGCGCCGCTGCGAGCAGACCGCGCAGGCGCTGGAGCGCAAGTACAAAATCAGGCCCGAGCTGTCAACCGGCGGTACCGTTGAACAACTGCTGGAGGCCGCCCAGTGGCCACACGGAAAAGCACCGGTACTGATTGTCGGACATCAGCCCACGCTGGGGCAAACCATTGCCCGCCTGCTGGGTTTGAGCGCCAGCGAATGCGCCGTCAAGCGCGGTGCGGTCTGGTGGCTGCGCAACCGCGAGCGCGGCGCGTTGTCGCAAACCGTGGTGGTCACGGTGCAGTCGCCTGAAGTGCTGTAGTAGCGTCTGGTGCGCCTTGCTCCTTGCATGTAGGTACGCACCAGCGCAATTTCTGTATCGGCTGCATGCAAGGTCACGGCTGCCTGGTCAAACGCCTGAAGCGTAGCGTCTACGTCCAGCCGTTCCTCAGGCCGCAAGGAGTGCGGCAATTGACATACGCATGCTAGGAGGGCACTGTGACAGAGCGATGACATCAGTACGACAACTTTTTAGCTACCATCAAACCACCATGCTTTTGCGGGTGCTAAAACCCCCACAGGCTCAAAGACCATGGTGTTTTTTGCCAGGCGATAACTTCTTCGTGCAACAGGTGTGCGGACTGCGGGAAACTCTCTGCCCAGCCGGGCCGACACCGCAGTAAAGCGGCGTGCGGTTTGGCGGGGTCCTGTGCCAGCAGCAGGCCACCGGTGTCAGGCTCCCGCCGCGCATGGCACAAAATCACCGCCACCCGCAGCGCGAGCAGTTGCGACATGAACGCCACGTCGTCATAGTCCACGTCCAGCTTGCGCAGCTTGCCGCGGTGCCCCAGCACCAGCAGGCTGAGCCGGTGCAGCTCGGTCTGGGTCAGGCCCATAACGTCGGCATGGTCCAGAATATAGGCCCCGTGCTTGTGGTATTCATTGTGCGAGATGTGCGCGCCAATCTCGTGCAGCAGCGCCGCCCAGCCGAGTTTGCGCTGATGCCGCGCGCTGTCGTTATCGCCGGGCGGAACATGCGCAGCCTGGCTGGCACGAAGCTGCTTAAACAGATTACCAGCGACTCCTGCGACGCGTTGTCCATGGACGGTGTCCACGTCAAAACGGGCCGCCAGCCGCTGGACCGACATCGTGGGCAGGTTGGTGCGGTCATCGGTGCTGCCCATCAGGTCGCAAATCAGGCCGTGCCTCAAACCACCGCTGGTGAGCTGCAGCTCATTGATCTGCAGCAAGTCGAACACTGCCCGCAGAATGCTCAGGCCCCCGCCGATGATCGGGCGCCGGTCGTCCTTCATGCCGACCATGCGCAACTGGTCAGCGCTTTTTGCGGACAACAGCTTCTCCAGCAGCCAGTCAAGCCCTGCGCGGCTGACGGTGCCCGCAGGCCCGCCCGCTGCGGTCAGCACGTCGCCCACGGCCCCCACGGTGCCCGCAGAGCCGTAGGCAACATCCCAAACGTCGCGCCGGTAAATGCTGAGCGCCTCATCCAGCACGGCCTTGGCTGCAATCTCGGCCATCTGGAACGCACGCGGGGTGAATTGGCCCTGTGGAAAGTACCGTGTTGACCAGGCAATGCTGCCCACGCGGTAGGACTCCATCTCTTTGGGCTCCAGCCCGTGGCCCAGGATCAGCTCGGTCGAGCGGCCCCCGATGTCCAGCACCAGCCGCCGCTCGGCCGAGGGCGGCAGCATGTGGGCCACCCCTTGGTAAATGAGGCGGGCTTCTTCGCGGCCCGAGATCACGTCAATCGGGAA
>JANOMD010000153.1:0-2754 GCA_031420135.1 Rhodoferax sp.
GTCTCGGCCAATTCACGGGCACGCGCTTGCGCTGCATCGCCAGCATCTCGCGGCGACGGCATCGCGGTGTGCGAGCTCGGTGCAGTTGGTGCGACCGCAGAGACGGGTGGTGGCAGCTCGGGCGTGGGGGGCACGGTCCAAGTGGCGTCGTTGGACTGCGCCAAGGCGATTACGTCTTCATGGGGCATCGACGGGGGCACGCTTTCTTGGGGCTGCTCGGCGGGTGAAGGTGAAGGCGCGGGCGCAGGGGCCGCACGGGCCACTGCAACTTTCTTTGACTGGGTCACTTTTTTCGGTTGGGCCTGAGGCACGCTCGCTGCTGCCGTCAGCTTCGCAGGGACAGACGGGGTGGGGGGCGGCGCGAGCGGCGCAGGGTACACGACGGTCAGCATCGCGGGTGCCGCGGCTGCGGGCTGTTCCACCCCTGCCTTGCCTTCACTGTGCACGCGCTCTGCGGCTGCAACCGGCGCCGCAAGGAGCGCGACGCGCAGATCAGGCGCCTCGGTCCGTCGGTCCTGCCACGGGAAGCCGAAGCCCGGAAGCCCAAGACCCTGGCCACCGAAGGTCAGGCTCAGCAGCAGCGCGTGGATCAACAGGGAGAGCAGCAGCCCCAGCGCCAGCCGCCTGCGTTCAGGGGTCATGCGTTGGCTCAGCGGCAAATTCAACAACTCATCCTGGCTAAAGATTGGATCGGCAGGGTGATTCAATGTGCAATCGGCGCTGAAAAGGTGCAGTCCAGTTCACAGACTTTGACAAAGTCAATTGGCGCAAAACGACAGCGCTGGACTATGGGATTTGACCCACTGGCTTTCAGTATTTTCATATCATCGGCGATATGAAATGTTTCCAAACTATCTGATTTTCACCAAATAGTTAATCAAATAGACCTCTAGCTCTAGTATCTATTAGCTTGCTTGCTATGAAATATATATCAATCATATTTATTGCTGTTCGATCTTCGCGTCACGAATCGCCTTGGCCCACTTGGCCGTCTCTTGCAGATTGCGCTGCGCCAGCCCATCGGGGGTGCCGGGCTCAACTGCGAAGCCAATGGCTGCGAATTTTTCCTGGATATCCTTGTTTTGTGCCGCGCTGTTCACAGCCTGGTTCAGTTTGGCAATGATGTCGGGTGGGGTTCCGGCGGGGGCGAACACGGCGAAGTAGGCAATCAGCTCGTAGTCTTTCAAGCCCAGCGCCTCGTTAACCGTCGGCAGGTCCGGCACTGCGGCAGAGCGTTTGCTTGACGTCACCGCCAGGCCGCGAATCTTGCCACCCTTGATTTGTGGCAGGGTGACGGCGAAGTCGGCGCTGAACATCATCACCTGGCCACCAATCAAATCGGTCATGGCAGCCGGGCCGCTTTTGTAGGGCACGTGGGTCATCTGGATGCCCGCCATGCTGGCCAGCATTTCGGAGGACACCAATTGCGACGTGCTGGCGCTGGCGAAGGTGACGTTGCCCGGTTTGCTTTTGGCGAGGTCCACAAATTCACGCAGCGTTTTGGCAGGTACGTCATTGTTGACCGTGATGATCAACGGCACGGAGCCGAGGTAACCCACCGGCGCAAAGGCGGTGTCCTGGTTGTAAGGCAGGCTCTTCATGAGGAATTTGAGCGCCGCATTGGTGCTGTTGGTGCCAATCAGAATGGTGTAACCGTCAGGCGCCGACTTGGCGACCGCGTCGGCGCCCAGCATGCCGTTGACGCCTGCCTTGTTTTCAACCACGACCGGCTGCCCGAGTGTTTCAGACAATTTGGCCGCGAACGCCCGGCCGATCTGGTCGGTGGCGCTGCCTGCTGCGAATGGCACGATGGCCTTGATCGGCCTGGTTGGGTAAGCCTGCGCCATGGCTGACGTTGGCGCCAGCGCCGTCAAACTCAGAGGCATGGCGAAGCTTAAGGCAACCGTCACTGCCGTCGTCGAAGTGGCTATCAAACGTTTGAATTTCATGTAGATTCCTCAAAGTGTGGGCGCGGCGCAAGGAGGACACGCCCGCATATTGGCCAATTGTGACATTTCCGTCGCCTGGCAGTGCCGAAGGCAAAGCCTGGTTAAAAGTTGGCGACACCCACCCGGCTTGACGTGGTTTACAGTCATTGATCAATCAACAAGGCCCATCATGAATTTCACCCTGTCTGACAACCAAATCTACTGGCGCGACCGCGTCAAAGCTTTCATGGACGCGCATGTGTACCCGGCGGTGCCGGTGTTTGACGCGCAAATGGAGGCCTTCGGCAACAACCGATGGCAGGTGGTGCCGATTGTGGAAGAGCTGAAGGCGAAGGCCAAGGCCGCCGGGCTTTGGAACCTGTTCCTGCCCAAGGACTCCGCCCACGAAGGCAGCCCGTACAAGGGGGCGGGCCTGACCAATCTGGAATACGCCGTCTGCGCTGAAGAAATGGGCCGCGTCAAATTTGCGTCTGAGGTGTTCAACTGCTCGGCACCCGACACCGGCAACATGGAAGTGCTGGCGCGCTATGCGTCAGATGCCAACAAGGCGCGCTGGTTGCAGCCGCTGCTGGCGGGGGAAATCCGATCTGCGTTCCTGATGACCGAGCCGGACGTGGCCTCCAGTGACGCCACCAATATCGACACCCGCATCGTGCGCGATGGTGACCATTACGTCATCAATGGCCGCAAGTGGTGGTCGTCCGGCATGGGTGATCCGCGCTGCAAGCTGGCTATCGTGATGGGTAAAACCAATCCGGACGCGCCCAAACATTCCCAACAATCGCAAATTCTGGTGCCGCTGGAC
>JANOMD010000154.1:0-5712 GCA_031420135.1 Rhodoferax sp.
TGGCCCAGGAACGCGCCCGAAAAGACGAAGACAAGCGCCGTGACCGTGCCTTATTGCTGCGCTACCCGGACAAGGGTGTGCATGACACCGAGCGCGGCGCGGCGCTGCATCAGATCGATGTGGTGAAAGCCGCCGCCGCCAATCGCGTGGGAGAACTGAAGCGTCAGCGCGTCGGGCTGGACGAGGAGATGGAGTTCTATAAAAAGGACCCCTCCAAGGCGCCGCTGCGGTTGCGCCGCCAGGTTGATGAACTCGCAGAAAGCCTGGCCGTCCAGATCCGCTTCATCGCCGACCAGGAAAACGAAATCAAGCGGGTCACGGCCCGCTTTGACGAAGAGCTGGTCAGGTTGAAGCTGCTTTGGCCGTTGCGCTCAGCCGCAAATCCCGCGCCCGGCGCCAAGCCGACCAAAAGCCCTTGATCGAGCCGCTTGACTAGTCGAGCCGCTTGACTAGTCGAGCCGCTTTCGCAGCAGCTCATTGACCTGTTGCGGGTTGGCCTTGCCCGCGCTGGCTTTCATGATTTGACCCACCAGCGCATTGAGGGCCTTGGCGTTGCCTGCCTTGTACTCGGCAACGTTTTTCGGGTTGACGGCGAGGACTTCATCGACGATTTTTTCGAGTTCGCCGGAGTCGTTCATTTGGCGCAGGCCTTGGTCTTTGATGATGTTGTCAACGATTGCTTGGCTGCTAACACTTGCATCCAGCGTCGGCATCGGAAGGGTTGCGTTAACGACCGCTGAATTGGAGCCAGACCAGAGGGTGTCAATCACCGTCCTGGCACCGCTGTTTGAAATGGTGCCGTCATTGATCAGGCCAATCATCCATCCGAGCTGATCAGGTTGAACTGGGCAACGTTCAATTCCAGTTTCGTCTGAATTCAGTCGCCGTGACAATTCGCCCATGATCCAGTTGCAGGCCAGTTTGGGCTGTCCGCAAGACTTGGTCGTGGCTTCGAAATAGGCCGCCATGGCACGACTTTGCGTCAGGGAAGTCGCATCGTATTCAGAAAGCCCGTAGTCAGCCACAAAGCGCGCCGCCATCACGCGCGGCAACTCGGTCATCTCAGAGCGAACCTGCGCCACCCATTCAGGGGCAATCACCAGCGGCGGCAAATCCGGGTCCGGGAAGTAGCGGTAATCCGCCGCATCTTCCTTGGTGCGCATGGCACGCGTCTCGCCCGTATCCGAGTTGTACAGCACGGTCGCCTGTTGAATCGCGCGGCCTTCTTCAATCTCTTCAATCTGCCAACGCGCCTCGTAGTCAATCGCCTGTTGCATGAATTTAAAACTGTTGAGGTTTTTGATCTCGCGCCGCGTCCCCAAGGCTTCACCAGGTTTGCGCACCGACACGTTGGCATCGCAGCGAAACGAGCCCTCCTGCATGTTGCCGTCGCAAATGCCAATCCACGTCACGATCTTGTGCAGCTCTTTGGCGTAGGCCACCGCCTCGGCGCTGGATCGCATATCCGGCTCGGTGACGATCTCCAAGAGCGGCGTGCCCGCGCGGTTCAAATCAATGCCGCTTTGGCCGCCGCCCCCCAAGCTTGAGTCTTCATGCAGCGACTTGCCCGCGTCTTCTTCCAGGTGGGCGCGCACCAGCCGCACGGAACGCTTTTCGCCGTCCAGGAAGAACTCGACATCGCCGCCCTGAACCACCGGAATCTCAAACTGGCTGATCTGATAACCCTTGGGCAAATCCGGGTAGAAATAATTCTTGCGCGCAAATACGCTGAGCGGCGCGATGTGCGCACCAATCGCCAGTCCAAACTGGATAGCCCGCTCCACCGCGCCTTTGTTCATGACCGGCAGCGTACCCGGCAAAGCCAGGTCGACCGCACAGGCCTGCGTGTTGGGATCGGCACCAAAAGCGGTAGAAGCACGGCTGAAAATTTTGCTCTGTGTGGAAAGCTGGGTGTGGGTTTCGAAGCCGATGACGACTTCGTAGCCTTGGATTAATTTGCTCATGGATGACTTGTTTTAGTGGGCTCCGCGAAATTAAGGACAGCGTTCATTGCAGCACCCAAATCCCGCTGCTTTTCACAGCGTCGTACATGGCATCAGGCGCTAGATCAAGCTCGCCTGGCCACGTAACTGCTCCATGCTCCACCCTGGCCTGCGCAAAAAAATCGAAGACTTTCAAGGGTTCGAAAACACCTGTCATGTGGGAGGGCAGCAGGCGGACATCACCCACCACGCCATCGGCGAACTCAACCCGTAGGGTTGATGAGTCTGTGACCTTGACTGCCACGACTGGCGGCGAACAGGGCTCTAGTCCAACGGCAATATCTTTTTCGGATGCTGTTTCAATTCGCATAGTTGCCAATCCTCCTTCAATTCGTCTCTGTGCAAGGCAGCCCACTCAAGCACCAAGGCATGGGCGCGGCGCGGTAGGGAGCCTTTGATCAACTCCAGCGTCTCAATCGCGTACTGGGCCCGATATTCCGCGTAATCTACATGGAAATGTGGCGGAGCATGGTCGTCCCAGTACATCCGAATAATGATGCCGTAAAACGTGCAAATGGTGGGCATATCAGGCCTCTGCCGGCTTGCGCGCATGCCAATCGGTCGCCCGCTGAAACTGATGCGCGGCATTGAGCAATTTACTCTCCTGCAAGTAATTCCCAATCAACTGCAAACCCACCGGCATTCCACCTTGGCCAAAGCCTGCGGGCAGGCTCATGCCGGGCAGGCCTGCGAGTGAGGCGGGCAGCGTGTAAATGTCGGCCAGATAGTTGGCGACCGGGTCGTCAGACTTTTCACCGATCTTCCAGGCGACCGTGGGAGCCGCAGGCCCGGCGATCACATCGCACTGTTTGAATGCGCTTTGAAAATCATCGGCAATCATGCGGCGGATTTTTTGGGCTTGCAGGTAATAGGCATCGTAGTAGCCGTGGCTGAGCACGTAGGCACCGATCATGATTCTGCGCTTGACCTCATCGCCAAAACCTTCGGCGCGGGTTTTTTTGTACATGTCGGCCAGATCAGAATAATGGGTGGCGCGGTGGCCGAATTTCACGCCGTCAAAACGGCTCAGGTTGCTCGACGCTTCCGCCGGGGCGATGATGTAATACACCGGGATCGACAGCTTGGTGCGCGGCAGGGATACGCTGACCAGCTTGGCCCCGAGTTTCTCGTATTCCTTCAACGCCGCGTCGATGGCACTGCGCACATCATCGGCCAGCCCATCGCCAAAAAACTCGTTGGGGATGCCGATGCGCAAACCGTCAATCGAGTCATTCAAGCCGCGCGAAAAGTCCTCGGCGGGAACATCAAGCGAGGTTGAATCGCGGTCTAAATCGGGGCCACACATGGCGCTCAAAAGTACGGCGCAGTCTTGCGCGGTGCGCGCCATCGGGCCGGCTTGATCGAGGCTTGACGCAAACGCGATCATGCCGTAGCGTGAAGCACGGCCATAGGTGGGTTTGATGCCAGTGATTCCGCAAAACGAGGCGGGCTGGCGGATGGAGCCGCCGGTGTCGGTGCCGGTGGCCGCAGGAGCCAGCCGGGCCGCGACAGCGGCGGCACTGCCACCCGACGAGCCGCCGGGGACGGTGTTTGTATCCCAGGGGTTTTTGACGGGTTTGTAGGCCGAATTCTCATTCGACGAACCCATCGCAAATTCGTCACAGTTGAGTTTGCCCAGCGTGACAGCACCGGCATCGGCCAATTTGCGCACCACCGTCGCATCAAAAGGTGAGTGATACCCAGCGAGCATTTTTGACCCGGCGGTGCTGGGGAAGTCTTTTGTGACAAAAATATCTTTATGGGCCAGCGGCACGCCTTCCAACGGGCCGGCGCTGCCCGCGTGCAGGCGGCCATCTGCCGCGCGCGCCTGCGCCAGGGTTGCCTCTTCATTAACGGCGAGGAAAGCGCCCAAATCTTCATGGCGACCCATGCGCGCCATGAAATGCTGCGCCGTCTCAACCGCCGACACTTCTTTGGCGCGCAGTGCCGACGCGAGCTGGGTGACCGTCAAATCATGCAACGCGGTCATTCGATCACCCTGGGCACGAGAAACAGGCCGCGATCCACGGCAGGCGCGCTAGCTTGGTTGGCTTCTCGATTATTCGGCTCGCTAACCCGGTCTTCGCGCAGCCGCAGGGCGACTTGTGCCACCGTCGCATAGGGGTGCGCCAAAGGCTCAATGCCCTGGGTATTGACAGCACGCATTTCCTCAACAATGTCAAAAAAGCCATTGATTTGGGACAGCATCCGTGTGCTTTCGGCCGGCTTGAGTTCCAGCCGGGCCAGGTTGGCGATTCGGGAAATATCGGAAGATGTCAGTGACATGGTGAAAATTGAGGTGAAACCGGGTGTAAATCAAGCGGAATCAGCATGGCGCGCTCCGGTTGTTCTGAGGTGATAGGTTATTATCCCGCCTTTGACGCGCCCCATGGAAACCGGTTGATTTTGGTGCGCGTCCAACACTTTTGAATCGGTAAAAATGGTGACGGCGCGCCGAAGTGCGTGTTGTGCCCGAGAGGATTTTTGATGTTTAGCGCATTCCGTCGGTATTTTTCAACCGACCTGGCGATTGACCTTGGCACTGCCAACACCCTGATTTATGTTCGCGACAAGGGGATTGTGCTTGATGAGCCCTCAGTCGTCGCAATCCGCCACGAAGGTGGCCCCCAAGGCAAAAAAACCATACAGGCCGTTGGCAAGGAAGCCAAGGCGATGCTGGGCAAGGTACCCGGCAACATTGAAGCAATTCGCCCGATGAAAGACGGGGTGATTGCCGATTTCACGGTCACCGAGCAAATGCTCAAGCAGTTCATCAAAATGGTGCATCCGCGCGGGATTTTCAAACCCAGCCCGCGCATCATCATTTGCGTGCCCTGCGGTTCTACGCAAGTGGAACGCCGGGCCATTCGCGAATCGGCGTTGGGCGCAGGTGCCAGCGACGTGTTCTTGATTGAGGAGCCGATGGCCGCCGCCATTGGCGCGGGCTTGCCTGTGAGCGAGGCCAGCGGCTCGATGGTGGTGGACATTGGCGGTGGCACCACCGAGGTCGGCGTGATTTCACTCGGCGGCATGGTCTACAAAGGCAGCGTGCGGGTGGGTGGCGACAAATTTGACGAAGCCATCATTAATTACATCCGGCGCAATTACGGCATGCTGATTGGCGAGCCCACGGCGGAAGCCATCAAAAAGAAAATTGGCTCGGCGTTTCCAGGCTCAGAAGTCAAGGAGATGGAAGTGCGCGGACGCAACCTGTCTGAAGGCGTGCCACGCAGCTTCACCATCTCGAGCAACGAGATTCTTGAAGCCCTGACAGACCCGCTGAACAACATCGTCTCTGCCGTGAAAAACGCGCTGGAGCAAACCCCGCCCGAGCTGGGTGCCGACATTGCCGACCGCGGCATGATGTTGACTGGCGGCGGCGCACTGTTGCGTGATCTGGATCGCCTGCTGGCCGAAGAAACCGGCCTGCCCGTGCTGGTGGCTGAAGACCCATTGACCTGCGTGGTGCGGGGTTGCGGCATCGCACTGGAGCGCATGGATCGCATGGGGTCGATTTTCACCTCGGAATGACCGCCCGGCCGTGACCCATGGCGGGCGTTGAGTCATTTGACATGCGCCCGGCACAGCACTCACCCGCCAACTGGCCTGCCTCACCATGCCTTTAGGGACACTTGACCGAACGCCCCCGCCTTTTTTCAGGCAAGGGCCGTCTGCGCTGTCCAAACTGACTGTATTCAGCGCCCTGGCA
>JANOMD010000155.1:0-1611 GCA_031420135.1 Rhodoferax sp.
CCCCACCGCAACCACCCGCCACGCCAACCATTTTTTTCAACCCGATCCGACCCAAAGGAGACATGCCATGCCGCAACGCCACCTGACCCGTCTTGTTGCCCTGCTTGCCATCTCAATTGCTTCTTTTTTTGTATCTAACTATGCACACTCAACGGCGGCTGTAGGCGAAAAAGCACCTGATTTCACGCTCACTGACACGGCTGGCAAGACGGTGCGCTTAAGCGATTTCAAAGGCAAGCACGTGGTGCTTGAGTGGAACAACCCTGGCTGCCCGTTTGTGCGCAAGCACTACGACAGCGCCAACATGCAGGCGCTGCAGAAGGAAGCAGGCACCAAGGGCGTGGTCTGGCTGGCCATCAACTCCACCGAGACCGGCCACCCGGATTACCTCGCCGCGCCCAAGCTGGGCCAGTGGATGGTCCAGCAAAAAGCCGTCCCCAGCGCCACGCTGATGGACGAGAGCGGCAGCGTGGGCAAAGCCTACGGCGCACGCACCACGCCGCACATGTACATGGTTGCACCCGACGGCACGCTGATCTACGCCGGCGGCATTGACAGCATCCCGTCCGCCCGCACCGACGACATTAAAACCGCTACCAACTACGTTCGCCTAGGTCTCAACGAGGCATTGGCGGGCAAGCCGCTGAGCCAGGCCACCACCCGGTCTTATGGCTGCTCGGTCAAGTACAAATCCTGAAGCCCCTGCGCCGGACCACGCGCTGGATCGCGGCGCCGGACTCCCTGAGCCACCACGGACGTGCCCACTGGAAAATAAAATGACGCCACCCAACACCCCCGCCCAAGACATCGCCCACATCCTCGCCACCTGCCGCACCGTGGCGGTGGTGGGCCTGTCGCCCAAGCCGCACCGCGACAGCCATGAGAGTGCGCAGTACATGCAGGCGCAGGGCTGGCGCATTGTGCCCATCAACCCGGCCGCGCAAGTGCGCGAAATTCTGGGAGAAACCGTCTACCCCAGCCTGCTGGAAGCCGCCAGACACGTGAAGATTGACCTGGTAGACGTGTTCCGCAACAGCGCCGATGTGCCGCCGGTGGCCGATGAAGCCATTGCCATTGGGGCCAAGGCGTTGTGGCTACAGTTGGGCATTGAACACCCGGCTGCCACTGCCAAAGCACGGGCTGCAGGCTTGGCCGTAGTGCAAAACAAGTGCCTGCTGGTGGAGCATCGTCGCGGAACGCGATAATTTGCCTCACTACTGTAAAAACCAATTTACAGTTGTCGAAAAACTTTACAGTATCAATTCGTGTCTTTAAAAAATGGTCGTAACCCTTTGATTTATATAGGCTAGACATTCTTGGCATTGTTTATGCTTTATTTTCTTACGCGATTCTGCGGATCTATAACAGAATGGAAATCGATCATGAAATCATTTGCAACCTTTTTAGCCGGTACTGCACTTGCGCTTTGCGCCAATGCTGCCACAGTAAGCTTTAACTTCGGCAGCCCTACCCTGGGTTTGCAAACCACCGAAATTAATCAAAGTGGCGTGTTGGGTTTGTTCAACAGCTCTTTAGGCACGCTTACCGGTGTGTCATTCAGCGTGTCGGGTGCGGAATCGACGAGCCTGTCGCTGACCAACGGCCTGCACA
>JANOMD010000156.1:0-11085 GCA_031420135.1 Rhodoferax sp.
GCCGTCATAGGCTTCTTGAAATCTCATCTTGCGGTTCTCCTGCACGTAGCGGGCCCGGCTTATGGGGGTGTCTTGCATCCCTTCTCCATAAACCGGACAGATTACTTGCTAAAAACCGGACAACTTATTAACTCCTGACACTCCAACTTCAAGTACCTCGTTTTGGTGGCAGTGGGCGGGCCCTGTGGTATTTTCCGGGCATGCCCTTTTGGATTGACACCCATTGCCACCTGGATGCAGCAGAATTTCAGGGGCAGTTTGCGGCCGTGCGACAGCGTGCCGCCGCCCAGAATGTGGGTATGTGCGTCATCCCGGCGGTTGAACCGGCCAATTTTGAAGCGGTACGCTGGCTTGCCCATGCACAAGGCGACTGCTACGCGTTGGGCATTCATCCGTTGTGCGTCAAGCGCGCTCAGGCGTCAGATCTGGCGTTGCTGGAGGGTCAACTGGTTTTGTACGGGGAAGACCCTCGACTGGTCGCAGTGGGGGAAATTGGGCTGGACTACTTTGTGCCCGAGCTTTGCGCCAGCCCGCTGCGCGAGTGCCAGGAGCATTTTTACCGTGAACAGCTTCGGTTGGCAAAGCGGCATGGTTTGCCGGTCATCCTGCATGTTCGCCGTTCGTCGGATCGCGTGCTCAAACACCTGCGCGAATTGGCGCGCGACGGCCACCGGTGGAGCGGCATTGCCCACGCGTTCAATGGCAGCGAGGTACAGGCACGGGAATTCATCAAACTGGGGTTCAAGCTGGGTTTTGGTGGCACGGTGACGTTTGAGTCTGCCCATGCCATCAGGCACCTCGCCCGGGTGTTGCCACTGGATTCGCTGGTGATGGAAACCGATTCCCCTGACATTCCACCCCATTGGCTCTACAAGACGGTGGCGCAACGGGCCGGTGGCGAGGCACAGGGCATCAACGAACCCAGCCAGTTGCCGCGAATCGCCAAGGCGCTATCCGACTTGCGCGACATGAGCGAGTCCGATTTGATGGTGGCCACATCCAACAACGCCATTGCTGCGCTGCCTCGCCTTGCGTATGCAGTTCAGGCCAGCTCGCGTTTGGGCGGGCCAAAAGGCGTTTCTGGCACCGGATAGCCGGCCACCGCAAAGGTGCTGACGACCGCCTTGTGGGTGTCAAAAAACACCTGTGAGTAGTGGTCTGTGTGCGTGTAGGGCCGAATGCACAAGAGCGGGCCTTCTGGTGTGAAGCGCAGTATTTCAACCTCCGGGGCCGGGCTGCTCACTACATTGGGAATGCCCCCAATGGATGCTTTGAGCCGGGCAATGGCATCAAGGACGTCAACCCCATGCGCCAGCGTCGCCTGGCACTCCACGCGCCGGCACGGCAGGGCACTGAAGTTCTGGATCGTGCCCGAAAAGACCGTGTTGTTGCCGATGATGGTGGTCACGTTGTCACCGGTCACCAGCGTCGTGCCAAACAGGCCGAGTTCCTTCACTATGCCGGTGACACCGCCTGCGGTGACGACGTCGCCGACCTTGTAGGGCCGCAGCACCTGCATGAAAACGCCGGCAGCAAAATGGGTCAGCAGACCGCCCCACGCGGTACCGATGGCCAGGCCGACACCCGCCAGCAAGGCGGCAAATGACGTTGTCTTGACGCCAAAAATCTCCAAGACCGCCACGATCAGGACGATGTTCAGAATCACCGAAATGATGGACTTGAGGTAGTTCGATAGCGTCAGGTCAATTTTTCCGCCACGTTGCAATGCGGCTGCCATCAGCCGCAGGGTCAGGCCGATCAACCAGCGCCCGATGACCCAGGCGGCCAGTGCGCCGAGGATTTTCAGCCCGATCTCGCTGCCTTGGGTACTCAACAAAAGCCAGGTCGTCTCTAAATTCATAGTCCTTCCTCAGTCAAAAATGAGGCTGCATGTGCCAAAAGCGGGGGTGTTGAAAGGTCGTATGCGTGTCGTTTGATGCTTTTTTTACCACGCGCCACAGCCTGAGGATAATGCCCTGATCTTGAACAAACGCAAATTCACTCTCCCCGAGGTCAATTTTTCCGATGAGGGGCCCATCCGTCATCTGCACCTTGGCACCCAATGGATTCAGGGCTCGATGGCACTGGATGCGCCGACCGACCTGGTTCATGTATACATTCAACGCATGATGGCCTGGCTGCTGTTTGTTGATGTTCTGACAGTTTCCAAAAGGCAGGCGATGCAACTTGGCCTGGGCGCGGCGTCGCTCACGAAGTTCTGCCACAAAGTGTTGCGGATGAAAACCACGGCGATCGAAATCAACCCGCAGGTGGTGATGGCGTGCCGCGGCTGGTTCAAGCTGCCGGCAGACAACGGCCGCACACAGATAGTTTTGGCGGACGCGTCGCTCGAAATCCAGAACCCGAAATGGTGGGGCACGGTGGATGCCTTGCAGGTAGACCTTTACGACCATGAAGCTGCAGCACCGGTGCTCGACAGTGAGGCGTTTTATGCCGATTGCAGGCGTTTGCTGACGCCAGACGGGTGTTTGACCGTCAATTTGTTTGGCCGCTCGTCAAGCTACCAGCAGAGTGTTGACAAGCTTGCCGTTGCCTTCGGTCGCGAGGCAATCTGGGCATTCAAGGCCACACGCGAAGGCAATACGGTGGTGCTCGCCCAGCGCACGCCCTCGCGTTCCAACCGTGGGGTGCTGGCTGCCCGCGCCGAAATCATCCAGACGCAATGGGGTTTGCCGGCGCTGCAATGGGTGCGTGTCCTCAAACCAATTTCGCCATGACAGCAGTGTCCAAACCCGCCAAAGTGCAAAAAACCAGCTACGTCGGTCCGGTGAATTGGCGCCTGCTGGTGAAGTGGCTGCAGGCAGATGGTGTGATTGCCCAGGACGAGGCAGCCAGAACCATCTCGCGCTGTGCGCAGGCCGAAAGTGCGCAGCATCCGCTGTTGCGGCTGGCCAGTGTCTCGATGCGCCGCGCCAGTGACGGCAAACCGCTGGATGTGGAGATGTTGTCGCAGTGGCTGGCCGGCTTTGCGGCACTGGACTACCTGCGCATTGACCCCCTCAAGGTCGATGTGGGCAAGGTGGCAGACACCATGAGCGCAATCTATGCGGAGCGCCACAGGATTTTGCCGGTGCAGGTCACCCCAACCGAGCTCGTCATTGCCACGGCAGAGCCCTTCGTCACCGACTGGGTGACCGAAGTCGAGCGCCAGTCCAAACGCACGGTTCGCCGGGTCGTGGCGAATCCGCTGGACATTCACAAGTTCACGGTTGAATTTTTTGCCCTTGCAAAATCCGTGCGCATGGCCATGAAGGCCGGCGGTGCCAACACCGGTGCCAGCTTTGAGCAACTGGTTGAATTGGGCCAAGGGAACAAGCAACTCGATGCCAATGACCAAAGCGTGGTGCAGGTGGTGGACTGGCTGTGGCAATACGCCTTCGACCAGCGCGCCAGCGACATTCACCTGGAACCCCGGCGCGAGCAGGGCGTGATTCGCTTTCGCATCGATGGTGTATTGCACCCGGTCTACCAGATGCCGATGGGCGTCCTCAACGCCATGACGGCACGCATCAAGCTGCTGGGGCGAATGGACATTGTGGAAAAGCGGCGCCCCCAGGATGGCCGCATCAAGACACGCAACCCGCGCGGCGACGAAATCGAGATGCGCATTTCAACCCTGCCAACCGCCTTTGGTGAAAAGATGGTGATGCGCATTTTTGACCCGGACAATGCGGTCAAGGACCTGGATGCGCTTGGATTTTCTGTGCATGACGCAAAACGCTGGGAACTGCTGGTGAAGCGGCCGCACGGCATCATTCTGGTGACAGGTCCGACCGGGTCGGGCAAGACCACCACCTTGTACGCCACCTTGAAGCGTGTTGCGACGGAGGAAGTCAATGTGAGCACGGTGGAGGACCCGATCGAAATGATCGAGCCGTCGTTCAACCAGACACAGGTACAGCCGCAGCTTGATTTTGGCTTCCCGGAAGGCCTGCGCGCGCTCATGCGGCAAGACCCGGACATCATCATGGTGGGCGAAATCAGGGACCTGCAAACGGCCGAAATGGCGGTTCAGGCGGCGCTCACTGGCCATTTGGTGTTTTCGACCTTGCACACCAACGATGCGCCGTCTGCGGTCACCCGGCTGCTGGAGCTTGGCATTCCGGCCTATTTGATCAACGCCACCCTGTTGGGTGTGCTCGCCCAGCGCCTGGTGCGCACGCTTTGCAAGCTTTGCAAGGTGGCCGATGACGCCACGCCGCTGGAGGCGCTGGGGGAAATCGTCAAGCCCTGGAAAATCAGTGGAGGGTACAAGCCGTTTCGACCGGTAGGTTGCGTTGACTGCCGCATGACCGGGTTCATGGGGCGCATGGGCCTGTATGAGCTGCTGACGGTGAGTGAAGCTTTCAAGGAGCGGGTCAGCCATGAGCCGAATCTTGACGCTCTGAAGCGCCAGGCCATCGCCGACGGCATGCGTCCGTTGCGGCTCGCCGGTGCGTTGAAAGTGGCAGATGGCCAAACCGTGATTGAAGAAGTGCTGACCTCGACGCCACCGCTTTCCTGAATAACAAGCCGCACGACTGTGGTTTGCGCGGCATAGGTGGAATCCACAGGGGCTGGCCAGGCGATTTCAAGGCAGAATCCAGAGGCGTATAACTTATAAGGAGATTGGTATGGGCATCAAAAGTCAAAAAGACTTTTTCGCGGGCCTTTTATTTCTGGTCATTGGCATCGCATTCGCGCTGGGCGCGAGGAACTACAACTTTGGCTCGGGTGCCCGCATGGGGCCAGGCTACTTTCCAACGATGCTGGGGGTTGTGCTGGCCGTGCTGGGTGCGGTTGAAATCGTCAAAGCGCTGATCATTGGAAAAATGGATGGCGACAAAATCGGCAAGTGGGCTTGGCGGCCGATTGTCTTTGTACTTGGGGCAAATCTGGCTTTTGGCGTGTTGCTCGGTGGTCTGCCCAAATTCAAGGTACCCGCCATGGGTCTGATTCTGGGAATTTATGCCTTGACCATCATTGCCAGCCTGGCGGGAGAAAAGTTCAAAATTAAAGACGTACTGATTCTGGCGACCAGCCTGGCGGTGGGCAGTTACCTAGCGTTCATCGTGCTGCTCAAACTGCAAATCCCGGTGTGGCCTACTTTCATCACCGGCTGAGGAAATACAAATGGAACTGATCAACAACCTTGCACTCGGCTTTGGCGTTGCATTTACGCCCATCAATTTGCTGTACGCCTTTATTGGCTGTATTTTGGGAACGCTGATTGGCGTACTTCCAGGCATTGGGCCGGTGGCGACAATTGCCATGCTGCTGCCCGCGACCTATGCGCTGCCACCCGTAGCGGCATTGATCATGCTGGCCGGCATCTACTACGGCGCGCAGTACGGCGGCTCGACCACGGCTATTTTGGTCAATCTGCCGGGAGAATCGTCCTCGGTGGTCACCTGTATAGATGGTTACCAAATGGCCCGAAATGGCCGAGCGGGACCGGCCCTTTCGGCGGCTGGCCTGGGCTCTTTTTTTGCGGGCTGCGTGGGCACGTTGATTTTGGCGGCGTTTGCGCCGCCATTGACAGAGCTGGCATTCAAATTCGGCCCGGCCGAGTATTTTTCGCTGATGATCCTGGGTTTGATCGGTGCTGTGGTTTTGGCTTCGGGCTCCCTGCTCAAGGCGATCGGCATGATTTTGCTGGGCCTGTTGCTGGGGCTGGTGGGTACCGACGTGAACTCGGGCGTTGCCCGCTACAGCTTTGACATTCCAGAACTGACAGACGGCATTGGTTTTGTGGTGATCGCCATGGGCGTGTTCGGTTACGGCGAAATCATCAGCAACCTGTCGGTGCCCGAGGATGACCGCGAAGTGTTCACTGCCAAGGTCAGCGGTTTATTCCCTACCAAACAGGACTTCAAGGACATGACGCCTGCCGTTTTGCGCGGCACCTTTCTAGGCTCTGCCTTGGGAATTTTGCCTGGTGGCGGGGCCTTGCTGGCCGCATTTGCCGCCTATGCACTTGAGAAAAAAATGAAAATGAAGCCGGGCGAAGTGCCTTTTGGCAAAGGCAACATCCGGGGCGTTGCAGGACCAGAATCTGCCAACAATGCCGGCGCACAAACCTCGTTCATTCCGTTGCTAACACTCGGAATTCCGCCCAATGCCGTGATGGCCTTGATGGTCGGTGCCATGACGATCCACAACATTCAGCCCGGCCCGCAGGTCATGACCAGCAACCCCGAGCTGTTTTGGGGTCTGATCGCCTCCATGTGGATTGGCAACGCCATGCTGATCATTTTGAACCTGCCATTGATCGGCATGTGGATCAAGCTGTTGACCGTGCCGTACCGGTTCCTGTTCCCGGCGATTGTGCTGTTTTGTGCGATTGGCGTCTATTCAACCAACAACAACACCTTTGACATCTGGATGGTTGCGGGGTTTGGTTTTATCGGCTACCTGTTCGCCAAGCTCGGCATGGAGCCGGCGCCATTGCTGCTGGGCTTCATCCTGGGCCCGATGATGGAAGAAAACCTGCGACGTGCCTTGCTGCTTTCACGCGGCGACTGGACCGTTTTTGTGACCCGTGGCCTGTCGGCCAGCTTGCTGGCGGTTGCGGTGCTGATGCTGGTCATCGTGCTGCTGCCCGCCGTGAAGAGTAAACGCAAAGAAGCCTTCGTTGAAGAATAGTCAATGAATTGCCAATGATGCTGGGCGGCACCTTCGGGTGCCGTTTTCCATGGTGCGTCAACCGCCTTTTGATGGCCCCCTGAATTGCAACGTCGGTCTATACAAAGCCTGACAAAATACCAACCTTTGCTTCGGTTCACTTTTAGTCTCCATGAATTTCAACTACAACAATCCCTACCCGTCCACCCGCATGCCGCTGTTCGCACGCAATGTGGTGTCCACCTCGCACCCGTTGGGGGCGCAGGCCGGTTTGAGCATGTTGCACAAGGGTGGCAATGCGGTCGATGCGGCCATCGCCGCAGCGGCTGCCATGACGATTTGCGAACCGGTGAGCAATGGCCTGGGCAGTGATGCGTTTTGTATCTTGTGGGACGGCAAGGCCTTGCATGGTTTGAATGCTTCGGGGCGCGCTCCCGCCGCCTGGACCCAAGCCTACTTTGCCTCCAAATACGGCTCGGGTGCGCTGACGCCACCCAAACGCGGTTTTGATTCGGTCACCGTTCCGGGTGCCGTGAGCAGCTGGGTCGCGCTCAGCGAGCGCTTTGGCAAGCTGCCATTTGCAGAACTGCTGGCCCCCGCCATTGACATTGCCGAGCGGGGCTACCTGGTGCCGCCGATCGTGCAGGGAAAGTGGGCCGCACCGGTGCAGGAGCTGCAATCGCAGCCAGGTTTCGCCCAAGCCTTTCTGCCGCGCGGCAGGGCGCCCGAGGTCGGCGAGCTGTTTCAGTTCAAGGCCGCTGCGCGGGCCTTGCGGGCCATTGCACAGACCAAGGGTGCGGCGTTTTACCAAGGTGAAATTGCGGCGGCCATTGAGCAGTTTTCAACCCAGAACGGCGGCAGTTTGAAGGCCAGTGACTTTGCCGCGCACCAGGCCGAGTGGGTCGAGCCCATCGCGAAAAACTACCGTGGTTACGCGCTGCATGAAATTCCACCCAATGGCCAGGGCATTGCCGCCTTGATTGCGCTTGGAATTCTCGACCAGTTTGACCTCGCAGGGCTTGCCGTTGACGGAGTGGATTCGCAGCATTTGCAAATTGAAGCCATGAAGCTCGCCTTTGCCGATGTTTACCGGTATGTGTCCGAGCGCTCCAGTATGGAAATCACGGTTGGGCAGATGCTGGACGATGCCTATCTGGCGTCGCGCGCCAAACTGATCGACCCGAACAAGGCACAGATTTTCAACGCAGGCACGCCGAATGACCCGCACCGCCAGGGCGGCACCATTTACCTGAGTGCGGCCGATGAATCAGGCATGATGGTGAGCTTCATTCAGAGCAACTACATGGGATTTGGGTCTGGCTGCGTGGAGCCAGGCTTTGGCATCAGCCTGCAAAACCGGGGCCATGGCTTCAGCCTGAACCCTGCCAGTCCCAACGTGGTGGCACCCGGCAAGCGCCCGTTTCACACCATCATTCCAGCTTTCCTCACCAAAGACGGACTGCCGCAAATGAGCTTTGGCGTGATGGGCGGCAACATGCAGCCGCAGGGGCATTTGCAGACGCTGGTGCGCATGCTGGACTACCGGCAAAGCCCGCAAATGGCCTGTGATGCGCCGCGCTGGCGTTTCAATGCCGGTCTGGAGATCAACGTAGAGGCCTCCATGCCGGCAGCCACAGTGCAGGGCCTGAGTGAGCGCGGCCACCAGATGGAAGTCATCAATGACTCTTACCAGGACTTCGGCGCCGGGCAGTTTATCTGGAAAGCCTCGGAAGATACCCAAAAAGGGTATATTGCCGCCAGTGATGCCCGCCGGGATGGCCACGCCGTCGGTTTTTGAGTAAAATTGGTCTATAGCTCTCGTACTATATATATAGTTTGCTATTAAATATATTATGCCAGACCTGCAGGGCGTTTTGTTCGCCGATATTTCGGGCAGCACCAAGTTGTATGACACGTTGGGCGACGCACAGGCAAAGCGCATGATTGACGAGTGCCTGGACCTGATGCGCGAAGCCACCGCTCGGTATGGCGGGCGCGTCGTGAAAACCATTGGCGATGAAGTCATGTGTGTTTTGCCGGATGCCGACAGCGCCTGCCTGGCAGCGACCGACATGCAGCTCAAAATAGCGACACTGCCGCTCGCGTCCGGCGTGCAACGCGCCATTCGTGTTGGCTTTCATGTGGGCGCGGTCATTGAAGAGCAGGGCGATGTTTTCGGTGATACCGTCAACCTCGCGGCCCGCATGGCAGGCCTTGCCAAGGGCGGCCAGATCATGTCCACCCGCGCGACGGTAGACAGGCTGTCCCCGCTGCTGAGAACCGGCACACGCCCTATCGCCGCCCTTTCGGTCAAAGGCAAGGGCGACGACGTGCAGGTGTGTGAGATCCTGTGGCAACCCGGCGAGGAGTTGACCATGGCAACCACGTCGACATTGGCCGCTTCGGGTCAACTCGAACTGCAATTGCGGCACGCCGGTAAAACGCACCGCCTCGCCAAACCCAATGCAGGGGTTTTTCTGGGCCGCGATGTGTCGTGCGACGTGCTGGTAGCGGACCGCATGGCCTCACGCGTGCATGCCCGCATTGAACTGCGTCGCGACAAGTTTTACCTGATCGACCAGAGCACTAACGGCACCTTTGTCAAGGTTCAAGGCGAGCCCGAAATCGTTTTGCGGCGTGAAGAGGTGATGCTTCGCGCCAGCGGGCAGATCGCCCTGGGTCACAGCGTGGCCGAGGACGGCGCAGAGCTGGTCGGGTTCACCGTAGTCGGGTAGCAGCCTGAGGTCGCCGCTATGGCGTTCAGCTAACGCGTCCCCAAACCAGTCGTTGCTGGCGCCTGGGTCACTGACGTAGTCCACGGGTTTGGCTTTGTCGCCAACATAGAACAAATAGCCCAGAATCTTATAATGGCTAGTGCCTCTTGCCTGATGGCACAAATTAAACCGATGGATTTTTTGTCAGGTTGTTTTCAAGCCCTTGAGCAGGCTCTTGCCGCGCGAATCAGCAGCGTTCAACAGGCCCGCCGGTGGCACTGATTCAAACTTGCCGCGCACGGCGACTTCTGCACACGCTGGCGCAAAGGTGGCATTGACCTCGGCCCCGCTGGAGCCAGCCAGGGCAAAGCAGGTTTGACCCAACTTGGTGTTCAACGGCTTGAAGACTGCGTCCTGAATGATGTCAGAGGCACTGCCCTCGGCCAACTGCAATTGAAACTTGCCGCTGTCGGGCAACCACTGGACATCAAGCACCTGGCGAATGCCGCGCAGTTCACGCAGCACCAGCTCGGCAGTCTGCTTGTCGGGCAACCCGGCGATTTTCAGATTGGTCTTGCGAGTTCTGAAATTGAAGTGTTGCAGGAAAAAGTTTTTGGAGAACTCGTCACCTACCAGCTTGCCGATTTCGGCCAGCGCCTGGTCCTCGGTGGCCCAGCTTTGGCCTTTGGGCATCACGGTGTTGAGGTAAATTTCTTCGCCGCTGGTTTTGTCGACCGCCTAGATGGTCCATGAGGTCAGCACGGTTTTGGTGACCGTCAGGCCGGAAGCCAGCAGCTTCATGGACAGAAGCTTCAGCTTGGCCTCACCCTGAATGGCGAAGTCGGCGGTTTGCGCTTTCGGGCCAGTGGGTGCTTCACCATCGGTCGCCCAAACCCTGAAGCCGAAGGATTTGATCCGTTCTTTCAGTACGTTTTCAGCCAGTACCGAGCGCGCAGACGGCAGCACCTGCGCCGTGTCCGAATTGGCAATCGACATGTTGATCGAGACCTTCGGGTCGCCGTTGTTGCGGATGAAGTCAACGCGCTCTTCCTTGGACAGCTGGTTAAGCGACTTCTGAACGTCGCGCATCTTGATCACCGCGCGGGTCTCGGTTTCGATCAAGCCGTCCTTGCCGCTGGTGGGTGCGCCCTCATGCAGTACGGATTTGATGAAACTGCCCGACTGGGAAAGCAGCTTCTGCTCCAGTACGGCGTAGTTTTTGTTCAGAGAGCTTTTGTCCACGTAAAGCGCCAGGGCCTTCTCGACCAACTGGCGCGACGCATCGGCCCGCGCTTCACTCTGGGCGGCACCCGCGTCACCGTTGAACTTGGGGTCTTTGGGGTCTACCAGACCCAGTGCACTGATGATCAGTGTGCCCGGCTCCTGCACTGCCTCCGTCGTGGTGATTGCAGCCGCGGGCGACTGGACGGCGGATGGTGTTGCGATTGCGGCGGGCGGCATCGGTGTGGCGGTGACCGCGCCAGGTGCAGCGGCAGGGTCTGCCGCTGCAACCGCAACCGGTGGCACTTGGGCCGCCATCGGCGCATTCGCGCGGTCTTTGCCGGTTAGCCAGAAAGCGGCTGCTGCGCCGACCAGCAAGACGCCCGCGATGCCACCCACCAGTGCGCCATTGGACACCGGCTTGGCCGCTGGCGCGCGGGTTTGCGCCAAGGCAGGCGCTTGAACGACCGGCGGGTCAATTTTTGAAAATACGCTGGGTTCATCCGTTGGTTGGGTCGCTGGCCCC
>JANOMD010000157.1:0-2885 GCA_031420135.1 Rhodoferax sp.
GTCACGTTGCGGATGTCAAGGCGCGGTGCGGCGCAACTCGTCCGCCCGCGCCGGTGCCTCCAGTGAGGCAGCGATGCGGGTGGCCAGGGTGAAGCGTTGGCGATCTTCTGGCTTGCGCATCGGCGCATCCTGGGTCAACGCACGATGGGCATAGGCGGGGCTGAGCGTGCGAATGGTTTCAAACGCGGTCTTGGCCCGCTCAATCTGACCGTCACCCACTGCGACCAGAACCAAACTCATTTGCGACATGACCGACTGCGGGGCCTCCTGAACGGATTCCGTGGCGAACTCGATACCCGCAGCACAATCTTGCAGGAAGAAGCAGGCCGATGCGCGGATGGCATTGAACAGGTATCGATTGGGGTCACGCGGGCTTAAGCGCTCGGCAGCAGCGACGTGGGCCAGCGCGTCTTGATGCTCGCCAGACCAAACTTCCGTGCCGGCCAGGTTGGCCAGGGTGGTGCAGTCATTTGGATTCAACGCCAGGCCTTGGCGTGCATAGGCCAGGCCCTCGTCGTAAAACCCCGCTAGGGCCATCAGAAAACCGGCCCAGCCATAGGCCCGGCTGTCTGCAGGGTCGAGCTCCATGGCCTTGCCTGCGGAGCTGATGCCTTCTTTCCAGTCTGCCTTCAAATCGCCATCGGCAAACTGGGGCACACCCACATTTTTTGTCTGTATTTCCGCAATCACCAAATGCGCCAGCAGGTTGTTGGCATCCATGGCCAAGGCCTGCCGGGCCTCGCCCAGGGCCTGCATCCAAAGGGCACGATCGTTTCGACGATTCGCCTCCAGGCTATTGGCGTTGGCGCGCATGGCGATGTCGTGCGCGCGCAGGTTGCCAGGGCGCAGCCGGCGCGCGGTGCTTTGCTCGGCCACCTGAACCTGGGTGGCAATGGCGGCGACGATGCTGTGTGCCAGATCATCCTGCAGTTCAAAAATATCCTCGATCACGCGGTCGTATTTATCGGCCCAGAGGTGATTTCCGGTGATGGCATCGATCAACTGGGCGCTCACCCGCACGCGCGCGCCCGAGCGCCGGGCGCTGCCCTCCAGCACATAGCGCACCCCAAGCTCACGGGCAACCTGGCGCACATCGACCCCATGGCCCTGGTAGGTGAACGCCGAGTTGCGGGCAATCACAAAGAGGCTGCGAAAGTGCGACAGGTCGGTGGTGATGTCTTCGGTCAGGCCGTCGGTGAAATACGACTGATCGGCGTCGCCACTGATATTGACAAACGGCAATATTGCAATTGAGGGTTTTTCTGGCAGTGGCAGGTGGCCGTCAAGTGTGGCAGATGACTTGCGGCGCTCCGGCGCTCGCAAAACGGGAGCAGATGCAATCGGGTTGGGTGCAGGGGGGTTGGGTGCAGCGGTGTCTGGTGCAGCAGAGTCTGGTGCAGTGGGGATGGCCAACGCCAAGGCCGGGGTTGAGTTTGAGGACGCGCCAAGCGCCTGAATTTCAAGCCCAGGTTGGACAAACCGATACCCCCGCCCCGTCACAGTGGCAATGGCATCCGCCCCGAACAGCTTGCGCAGTGCCGAAATCTGCACGGTGAGGTTGTTTTCTTCCACCACCACCCCAGGCCACACCAGTGCCAGCAGTTCATCTTTGCCAAGCACGCGTTCGCGGTGTTCAAGCAGCACCAGCAGCAGATCAAAGGCGCGGGCACCCAAAAAAGCAGGCTGACCGTCTACCAACAGCAGTCGTTTGGCTGGTAATAGCTCAAATCGGTCAAAGCGGTAGGAATTGGCCAGGGAATACTTTCAGTAGTGGCAGGCAAACGTTTCATTATGGCCTTTGCCTGGCAGTTTAGGAAAGTTTAGGAAAGTTTAGGAACGTTTAAGAACGTTTTATATCTGCTTAAGGACGGCGGGCCCCTGCCGGGTGGACATTAGATTACCCCCAGCAATCGCGTTGAGGGCAATTGAACCGGAAATGTTTAACCACTCTTGTAAGGGAATTATCATGAAAAACACCTTCAACAAATCAGCTCTGATCCTGGCTGTTGGCTTGATTGCTGGCTCCAGCTTCGCCGCCGATAAGGGTAGCCTCACTCGCGAGCAAGTTCGCGCTGAGTTCTTCGCTGCTCGCGCCAATGGCACGCTGCCACCCAATGGCGAGGGACAAATGCTGACCGCCAAGCGCTCCATCAGCACGCAGACCCGCAAAGACGTGCAAGCCGACTTTTCTGCAGCTCGCAAAGCCGGCACTTTGACACCCAGTGGGGAAGGTCAGGAAGCCCGCGTGGTCGTGGTTCGTAGCGGCATCACCCGCGTCGCTGTCAAGGCGGACTACATTGCTGCCCGCAAGGCTGGCCTTTTGCCAAAAAATAGCTACGCTAATTAAAGCTAAATTGCGCATGGCTTAGGGCTTCACGCCCCAGCCCCATCCCGCCCTGATGGCGGGATTTTTTTGTTCAAATTGAAGGCACTTCAGGAAGACCTTTTCGAAGCAGTGGGAAGGTTGCAAGAGATGTCTTTCAGGCTGGTTGGCCATGGCTCAAGACGCAGCGGACGGGACATGCCTGAATTCTAGCTGGAATATGATATTAAAAGACCTGACCCCGGTGGCCCTTTCGGTGGCCCTTTGACCCCGGTGGTGCTTTCAAAATGAGGTGCGACGCTTTCTTGCTTATAAAGACATCGACGGCCGCTGAGCCATCGCCGCTCGCCAGCGTTGAAGGTGTGGGTGTTGTTCACCGGGCTTGATCTTCACAACGCGTGCAAAGTCAATTGTTACCACTGCAGTGATGTCGGCCACACTGAAACTGTCGGTGGCGATGAAGTTGCGGTCAGCCAGGCGTTCGTTGAGCATGACAAAGAACTGTTGCAGCCTTGCCAGGCCACGTTGCGCCAGTTCGGGAATCTGCGCATAGTCCATCTGC